>CBFDCX010000188.1:0-3753 GCA_965603415.1 uncultured bacterium | reverse complement strand
ACTGGAAAAATCAAAGTGACGAGATTTTAGCGGTTGATTCACAAAGTTAATGCTTCCCTGTTTGTTATTTACTTTGATCTGTACATTACCGGACCCTTTAGTCATTTCCAATACCTGTTCACCACCTTCTTCACGGCGTTCATAGTCCCCCTCCAATCCTACATGAAACCTTCCCAGTTTGTTACGTGCATCAATTTTGTAAGGGATCTCATCGGGAATAACCAGTTGGATCTTACCGTTTTTATTACTGATCTTGAACTGCCCTTTTTCTAAGGGTAGAAATTCGTAATAGATACCGCCATTTTCAGTTTGAATAGTCCCTTTGGAAAACAATGCTTCTGTGATGCGTATCATACCGTTTTCTCCCGTATAGTCTAACGTCCCTTTGCAGTTAACAGATTTTAATACGCCATTTTCTGATTTTATTTTTATGCTTCCATCGCAGTTTTTCAATTTAACAGATCCATTTTCGGAAGTGATATTTTCATTACCATTGCAGAATTGCAGCAGGATGGCTCCGTTCTCTGCCTGGCATTCGATATCACCGTTCACATGATCCATTTTTATACCGCCGTTTTCAGTTGAAACCGTTTGAACACCATGAAGATTCTCGATGGAAATACCACCATTTTCCAGTTCCGCTTTCAATTGAGTTATGTGGGGCACTTTAAGTTCCAGATAAGAATTGATCATCTTAATATCTTCTGGTTCGAAAACATCGATCTTTATTTTGTTTGTCTTGGAATCGTAATCTGATTTTATAAAGTCATCTATTCCGATCTCTTTATCAGATGTTTTTTCAAAATCCAGTTTTACATGAAATTCAGAATCTTCCTGTTCCCATCCTATTACCTTTAAGCCCATATTCTCCGATGTAAAATCTACCAAGAGATTTTTGTTTGTTTCGATCTTATAAGTCTTTTCTATTCTTTCCATTATTATCTCCTTTCTCTTAACTTTGTAATTGCTTCTTCCACCGAGATGTTTCCTTTCTCGATACCTTTCAAAATATCCTCGGATTTGAATTTTGGGACCTGCTTCTTTTGAGGGCATAATACTGCGGTAACTTCTGCTAATTTGTTTTTAACCGTAGGATAGGAAATCTTGAGAGATTTTTCCACCTCTTTAATATTGCCCTGACAACAGATGAATACTTTCACAAATTCTTGCTGACCGGGATTTAATACAGCAAAATCGTCCACTCCGAATTTGCCTTTTATGCTGGTATTGCATTTGGGACAGTGATATTCAACAATATCCAGGTTTGAATTGCATACCGGGCAGTTTTTCAACCTTTTATTCATAATAACCTCCTGATTCGGGGCAGAAATTAATTTGAACATTAAATATGTCAAGTGATAAATTAATATTTTTAATATTTTAGTTAATATTCTTAATTAGATATTGTCCATTTAGGGATTGTGTCAATATTCTTATTCAGATATTAAAAAAAGGTGAAGCAGCAAGCTTCACCTATAAAATATTATTTTAGTTATTAAATAATATTATCTATCAGTTTTACATAACTCCCATTTCTTTAATGCATCAATAAGTTCGTTAAAATACTTCAAGTAATCGTGCGTTACATCTACTTGCAGGATAGGTTGGTTTTTATCGGGAGTTGTATAGTTGCACCATCCTTCAAACGATTCCAGGAAATATCCCAGATAGATCAGCTCATCTTTCTGAACCCGAATAAGAAACCTTTCAGTTCCATCTTCAAGTTGTTGTCTTTTTTTGATCTCGAAATTCACTTCTCACCTTATTTCAGGATATTCTCCAGAACTTCCTTAACATTGTCCACCAGAATAATATTTAATCCTTTTTTGATCTCTTCCTGAATTTCGGTTAAATTTGGTTCATTTTTACGTGGAATAATAATATTCTTGATCTTAGCTCTTTTTGCGGCAATAAGCTTTTCTGCCAAACCACCAATGGGAAGAATATTACCGGCAAGGGTTATCTCACCTGTCATAGCAAAGTTATGCTTTATTTTCCTAGATGCCAGTGCCGAAATAATAGCAGCAATTATCGTAATTCCGGCAGATGGTCCGTCTTTGGGAACAGCTCCTTCGGGGATATGCATATGCAAATCATAGTATTTATAAAAATCTTCATTAATACCATAGTGCCGTGAATGTTGACGGGCATAACTGAAGGCAGCCTGAGCTGATTCCTGCATTACATCACCCAATTGTCCGGTTAGTTTTAATTTCCCTGTTCCTTTCAATTTTACCACTTCAATTTGCAGGGTCTCGCCGCCAAAACGAGTCCAGGCAAGTCCGGTAACCACACCCACTGCATCTTTGCGGTTAACCTCGGAATACAAGTGTTTGGGAATACCCAGATAATGTCCCAGGTCGGCATTTTTGATAGTAACTTTCTTTTGGATTTTACCTTCTACACATCGTTTGGCAACTTTACGTAAGATCTTAGTTATCTGCCGTTCCAGCTCGCGTACACCAGCTTCCCTGGTATATAGTTTGATGATCTTTTCCAAACTTGTTTTTTGGTAGGAAATTTCTATCTTACCATGGAGATCATGTTCTTTTAGTACTTTAGGTACCAGGTGTTTTATAGCAATATTGATCTTTTCAAAAGCTGTGTAGCCGGGTAATTCAATAACTTCCATACGATCCAGAAGCGGTTGTGTAATGGAATTAAGTGTATTGGCGGTTGTGATAAATATCACCTGGGAAAGGTCGTATTCGAAATCGAGATAATGATCGCGGAAGGAGTTATTCTGTTCCGGGTCCAGTACTTCCAGAAGCGCGGATGCCGGATCACCCCGAAAATCCATACTCATTTTATCAACTTCATCCATCATGATGAGAGGATTAATAGATCCGGCTTTTTTCATACTTTGAATTATCATTCCGGGAAGAGCGCCCACATAAGTACGGCGATGACCGCGAATTTCTGCTTCATCACGAACTCCACCCAGAGAAAGCCGTACAAATTTCCTTTTCATAGCTCGAGCAATGGATTTCCCCAGCGAGGTTTTTCCCACACCGGGAGGACCTACAAAACAGAGGATCTGTCCTTTCATTTTTTTTGCCAGTTTAACAACTGCCAGGTATTCCAGGATGCGTTCTTTTACTTTTGTCAGTCCATAGTGGTCTTCATCCAATATTTTCTGTGCAGTTCCAAGAGTGAACTCTTTCAACTCCGGTTCATCCCAGGGCAGATCAAGGATCCAGGTAAGATAAGTATGAGTAACCGAATATTCCGGAGAATAGGTGCTCATGCGGGTAAAACGTTTAAGTTCGTCTTCGGC
This sequence comes from uncultured bacterium, assembly GCA_965603415.1. GTDB lineage: Bacteria > Cloacimonadota > Cloacimonadia > Cloacimonadales > TCS61 > JACNIV01. The sequence continues at coordinate 476 of CBFDCX010000188.1, read as the reverse complement.
TTTCTTGCGCGCTTCGGGACTTAGATTTGTTTTTTTAATCCTTTCCTGAAAATCGAGAAGATCAGTTTTTTCTTCTTTAACCACACCCAGTTCTTTATGGATGGCCTTAAGTTGTTCAGTTAAATAATATTCCTTCTGTAACTTATTCAGCCTGGTTTTCACCGTACCATCAATCTTATATTCCAACTTTAAAATCTGAATCTCTTCCGTTACGATCCTGTAAATTTGACTGATCGATTCAAATAGGTCGTCTATTTCAAAAAGTCTTTGCTTCTTTTTTGTTTCCAATTGCATATTTGCCAGTGCATAATAAAAGAATTCAGCAGGTCTTGTTGTTTCATTCAAAGGCATCAAAGCCTCTTCCGGAATAGTTTTATTTAAATTTATATACTGCTTGAATATCTTCTTGAAAGAGCGTATGAGTGCTTCTGTTTCCACTTTTTCATGATGATGGGTCTTATCTGTTTTCAGGTAAT
>CBFDCX010000187.1:0-3783 GCA_965603415.1 uncultured bacterium | reverse complement strand
ATGCTCATGCACCCGTTTTGGAAATGGGAAGTTATCTGATCGATGATACTGCTCAGGGTAATGGTGATTATTTCTGGGATGCCGGTGAAACCGTTGATATATTCATAATTGTGGAAAATAATGGTAGTTCAGATGCCTTTAATGTAATAGGTGAATTACTGACTGCTGATCCATGTATTACAATAAACTCAAGCCAGGCAGATTACGGAGATATTGTTTTTGGTGGAAGTTCCGAACAATCTTTCAATGCAACTTCCAGCCCCAGTACACCGCAGGCACATATGGCAATATTCAACGTGGCTATTGCTTCTGATGGTGGAGTTACAGGATCAGGATCTTTTGATGTTCAAATTGGTGGTTATCTTATCGAAGAATATTTCACCTCCTTCCCCCCCACAGGTTGGACAATTACAGGTGGTAATAACTGGGGTGGAAGTAACAGCAACAACGCTGGAGGTACAGCTCCCGAAGCTGATTTCTATTATTCACCCTCTACAACCGGAATTCAAAGATTGATCACGATGGAACTCAATACAACCGGTTCGTCTTCACTTGCACTTGAATTTAAACATTATTTAGATGATTATAGTGGTGGATACAGCTTACGTGTGGAAACTACCAGCGACGGTACAAATTGGAATACGGTCTGGGAGATCAATCCCACCGGTAATGTGGGTCCTGAAATACTCGAACTTGATATTACAACTCCCGATGTGGGATCTTCTACTTTCCAACTTGCTTTTGTTTTTGACGGTAATTCTTATAATCTTGATCATTGGTACATAGATGATGTTATCTTAGGTGGCGGACCACCAATTTTAGGATATATTGAAGGTAATGTTGGTTTGGATGGTGGCAGTGGCAACGTGGAAGAAGTTATAGTTAATGCCGGTGGCATTACAACTAATCCAGATGCTTCCGGAAATTACACACTGGAAGTAATACCGGGAATTTATGATGTAACTGCTTCTCTGGAAGAATATGTTTCTCAAACTATAGAAGATGTAGAAGTACTGGAAGGTACTACAACCAGCGATATAGATTTTATGCTGGAACCTGAAGTAGGAAACGATAATGTATTAATTCCCGTTAGAACTGAACTTACAGGAAATTTCCCCAATCCTTTCAATCCCACAACCACAATTCAATATGCGCTACATGAAGACTTACGCATCCAGTTAGAGATATTCAACATCAAGGGACAGAAAGTGAAAACTTTAGCCGATGGAAATAAATCTGCCGGATTTCATACAATTGTGTGGGATGGAAAAGATAACAATAGCAGAACTTCTGCCAGCGGTATGTACTTCTACAAGATGGACGCCGAAGGCAACAGCGGCAGATATACTTCCATCAAGAAAATGATCTTATTGAAATAAGGAAATTTAGCCTGGCCACTCACGAATGGTCAGGCAACTTTTTCTTTCCTCTTGAAATAATATTGGGACAGATCATCGATCTGTCCTCTGAAAATAATAAAGCCCCGGAATTCCGGGGCTTTTGTTAATTCTCTATAAAATGATTTATATTAAATCATACAATTCTTCCAGGTCATTTCCACTAAAAACTACATTTGCACATTCTTTATAAAGGTGCAGCCGTTGATCCCAGAGTGTGAATAGTTCTGATTCTGTTCTTTCTACAGCAATGGGTCGGTAGGAATTCACAATGCGTGATCTGATAATCTCCCAGGGTGTGTGTAGCCAAATGATTTTATGCAGTTCCTGCTTCAGGAATTTTCTATTCTCCACTTTTTCTATAATCCCACCACCGGTAGCAATTACACCGGATTTATTCCAATTAAGTAAAACTTCAGTTTCAATCTTCCTGAAATATTGTTCGCCTTTTTCTGTAAAAATATCATTCACATCGAGGTTGGCTTTTTTCTCTATTTCCAGATCGATATCGTAAAAAGGAAGTTCCAGTTTTGCAGCGAGTTGTTTACCCAGGTATGTTTTACCGGCTCCCATGAAACCAATTAAAAAAATCATTTCATCGTCTTTCATCATTCTCTCCTGAAAACACAAAAGGCGTCCGGTATTACCGGACAGCCTTTTTTTATTTTTATCTGAATATATTACTTACTCTTTTCTTCAGTTGATTTTTCTGTCTGTTTGTCTTTTGTAGTTTTTTTTGCTGGTTCTTTAGATTTTTCCTCTTTAGCTTTCACAGTAATTTTTTTTGCTGTAGGTTTTTTAGAAGGTTTTTTGGCAACTTTTTTTGCTGGTTTCTTTTCGACTTTTTCTGTTTTTTTCTTTGCTGTTTTTTTCTTTTTCTCATCGGTGGTTTTTTTTATTTTTTCCGGCTTTTCATCAGTTGTCTTTTCTTCGGCTTCTACAGGAGCTTCCTGTTTGACAGGTTCTTCAACAGGTTTTTCAGTTGAAGGTTTTTCTTCGGTTTTTTCTTCAACCTTTTCTTTGTGTTTTTTAGAAGTTTCTTCTAACAGGTTCTCTTTGATAGCTCTGCGTTTTGCTGTTTTTTCTGAAATTCTTTTTGTGTGAATATCAACGAAATCTTCGAGTTCTTTTTCATCTCTGGCAAAGAAGTAAGCTTTCACACTGAGGATCAATCGCCTGTTTTCTAAGTCGAGTTCAATGATCTTAAGCGGAAGTTTTTCTTCCGTTTCAAAAGCCATACCTGCCTTTTTCAAACCGGGAATTGCAAGGTGGGAAAGAGGAATAAAACCTTCCACAGTATAATCATCTACTTCTACATCAACCAATACACCTTTGGAAATAATCTTAACAATGTTTGCTTTAACTTCAGAATTAATCGGAAGTTTTTTATCAAGATTTTCCCAGGGATCAGCTTGAAGTTGTTTTACGCCCAGAGCAATACGGTGTAAGGTTTTATCGATGGATAGAATTTTAACCTCTATTTCCTGTCCCTTTTGAAAGACTTCTTTGGGATGATAAATTCGTTTTGTCCAGGAAATATCAGAAATATGAATAAGACCTTCGATATCATTTTCAATTTCAACGAACACACCAAAAGGAGTGATACTTTTAACTACACCTTTGATCTTGGAATCCATAGGATATCTTTCCTCGATAGTAAGCCATGGATTTGGTTCCATCTGCTTGATACCAAGGGAAATTCTTTTATCTTCTCTTGAAGTAGTAAGCACAATTGCTTTGATCGTATCACCAAGTTTAAGCAATTGTTTGGGGTGTTTTATTTTTTTGGTCCAGCTCATTTCTGAAATATGAACTAGTCCTTCCACACCTGATTCCAACTCCACAAAAACACCATAGTTCGTTATGTTTACAACCTTACCACTAACAATTGTTCCTTCGGGGTATTTTGCCTCGATATTTGCCCAGGGATGTGGAACCAGTTGCTTGAGCCCCAAAGACACTTTGCCGGCTTTATCATCGTAGTTAAGAATTTTAACCTTAACTTTATCACCAATATTCAGCATATCAGAGGGGTGTTTAATGTGTCCCCAGCTCATATCGGTAATATGTAAGAGTCCATCAATACCACCCAGATCGATGAAAGCACCGTAATCTGTTATATTTCTAACCTCGCCATCCAGTTCACTACCTTCCACGATCTTAGCTTTCAGATCTTTCAGACGTGATTCTTGTTCTTCAATAAGAACTTTCTTGCGGGAAACGATAATATTTCTGCGTTCTCTATCTATTTTCAATATCTTAAAATCACTCTCTTTACCAATAAACTGATCAAGATTGGGAATGGGTTTGGTAGATATCTGTGATCCCGGCAGGAATGCTTCCAGATCATCAATATCTACGATCATTCCACCTTTAACGCGCCGTC
>CBFDCX010000186.1:0-3817 GCA_965603415.1 uncultured bacterium | reverse complement strand
CAATTTCTGAAAGAAGAATTTGTAAAATATTACGTATATCCTTTTGAAAATGACCACCAGACTCTGATAGCAGGTAAAGACCGCAAAGGAATTGTTCCTTTGTATTTTCATCCCGAATTATTCCACTCCAGGATGCCCGTTCTCTTTGACCATAAAGCCACAAAGACACCAAGTTTTAAAGATGATAGAAATACCTACAAAAAGTTGGTTCGGGATGGCATAACGATTGTGATACCAGAAATTCCTGTTTCATTTCTACAGTTTAAGGATAAACTGGGTAAAGAAGGTTTTCGCCGTTTTCTGATAGATTTATCATATGTACAACCTTCACAGAATACGTTTAACAGATTATTGAAAAAATTTCACACTTCTACTGCAGAACAGCCAGGAACAAGTTTTAATTTTAAGGCAGGATTGAAATAAAAAAAATATTTGACATATAGAATAAAAAAAATAGTTTGTCTTATGAACCACTTGAAACCCGAATGGGTGTAGGGTGGTGTTTTTTTATTTAGGATAATGCACAATACCAAATATGTCTTTAGGATTTGCCTTTAAATTAAGAAGAGATTTTAATATTGTTAAGAGTCGTACTTCATCCCCTTTTTCTAATGTATTTTGTACTCTGTATGCCCATTTTCCTTTTACTAAAAAGTTTTTAACAGAATATAAATGAACTAAATAAGAAACAAAATCTACGATCTGAATAAAATATGATTGTTTTGAATCTTTAGACAGTGGATCTTCTATTAAACATTCAATTTCACTTCTGTACCCTTCTTTTTCAAATTTCGAGGGAATATAATTAATAATTTGAATCTTTCTTGTAATTTTTCTCATCTTTTCTATTCTTCCCTCATCAGAAATAATAAGAAACTTATTATTCTTATCTTCTTCTTTTAAATCATTCTCAATGCGCTGTACATTATAAGTTAAGGCTTTCTCTAAAACATTATCATTATCACTCATTATGTTTTTTTTATTAATAACAACATTTATGAACTTTCCTTCAAGATTGGTAATCATTTTAGAAAATAAAAAAACTAATTCCCTTCTTTGTTTCTTACTCCATTTAAATTTTTTATAAGGATGTTTATCTGTTAGAAAAGGTCTTGTATGGAACTCTAATTTAATTGGAAATTTATAGTTATCTCGTATAGTCTTTCTGAATTCATGTATTTTTTGATAATTGGTTTTCCAATTTTGATGATGTGTATAAAATGAAGTGAGAATAAACAATGGAGATGAATATTTAGGATATCCTTCGTCTCCAGTTTCATCAAAATAAGCAATATGCATTACTTTTCCAACCTTTCTTCCACAATTTTTATTATAAGCTTTTCTTCCGGAACGAACGGCAAAGTGATATGATCAGTTTCAGAGAATTTCTGATTAAATTCAATAGCAGTTTCGATGGAGTTTGGGTTTCTTGCCCAGGCACGACGAGCAACTCCACACATTACATCCCAGGGAAAAGCAAGCTTAAGGATTTTATCCACACGTTCGCTGCCATCCAGCACCATACCAAAACCGCTGTTGGAAACCTTTCCAATTCCTACTCCACCACCGTTATGAAGGGTGACCATACTCATGCCGCGAGCGGCATTACCGGCATAACATTCGGTGCTCATCTCTGCCATAATGTTTGAGCCATCTTTAATGTTAGATGTTTCACGATAGGGTGAATCTGTACCGCCGGTGTCGTGATGATCACGACCGAGCATGATGGGACCAACTTCTTTATTTTTTACCATCTCATTGAATTTGAGAGCAATTGCTAATCTTCCGGGAGCATCCTGGTAAAGTATGCGAGCCTGCGTTCCCACCACCAGTTTATTCTTCATTGCATCACGCACCCAGATATAATTATCCATATCCTGGTAACGCGGCTCTTCACGTAGATTTTTTATGATCTCTGCAGCAGCGTTATCTGTTTTTATTAGATCGTCTTCCTTGCCCGATAGGCAAACCCAGCGAAAGGGACCATAACCAAAATCGAAAAGTTCAGGACCCAGGATATCTTCTACATAACTTGGAAAGATGAATCCTTCATAAGTATTTTCACCGTTCTTTGCAATTTCCTTCACTCCTGCATCAAATACGGCTTTCAGGAAACTGTTACCGTAATCAAAGAAATATGTTCCTTTCTGAGAAAGCACTTTGATTGCTTCAAAATGGCGCCGAAGAGATATATCCACAAGTTTGATGAACTGTTCTCTGTCGTTTGCCAGCATTTCGGTACGTTGTTCAAAGGTAATACCCTGCGGGCAATATCCTCCTTCATAAGCAGCATGGCAGGAAGTCTGGTCGGATAAAAGATCGATGTGGATATTTATTTTTACAGCGTATTCCAGAAGATCAACGATGTTCCCGTGATAGGCGATGGATATACTTTCTTTCCTGTTTATGTAATCCAAAGCCAAGTTAAAAGCATCCTCCGGTGAATTCACGATTTTTCCAACCCAACCCTGTTCATGTCTTGTTTGGATGCGGGAAAGATCAACTTCCGCAAATATGCCTACTCCTTTGGAAATTTTTACTGCTTTTGGTTGTGCGCCGCTCATTCCTCCCAGTCCGGAAGAAACAAAAAGTTTTCCTCTCAGATCACCGTCACTTGGAACTCCGAGTTTCATTCTTCCGGCAATGAGAATGGTATTATAAGTTCCGTGTACAATTCCCTGCGGACCGATATACATCCAGCCGCCGGCAGTCATCTGCCCGTAATTTGCCACACCGATTGCATTAGCACGGTTAAAATCTTCCTGGTTGTCAAACTCTCCTATCATCAAGCCATTTGTGTTAATCACCCGTGGAGCTTGTGGACTGGATTTGAACAAACCCAATGGATGTCCGCTCATACAGACGAGTGTATTCTCATGAGTAAGGTTTTCCAGATATTTTTTAATAAGAAGATATTGCATCCAGTTCTGGCAAACAGCACCGGTTTCGCCATAGGTTACCAGTTCATACGGATAAAGTGCAGTTTCAAAATCGAGGTTATTATCTATCATTACCTGGAAAGCCTTCCCTTCCAGACATTTTCCTTTATATTCATCAACCGGCTTACCATAAATGCGTCCTGACGGACGAAAACGATAACCGTAAATATGACCGTGAGTAAGAAGTTCATCTAACAATTCAGGAGCGAGTTTTTCGTGAAGTTCATTTGGAATATAACGTAGAGCATTTTTCAAAGCAAGAGCGATTTCCTTTTTAGTTAAGTTCATTTCCCGGCGGGGTGCTCTTCTTATTTCTTCTTCAAATTTATTATATTCTGGAAGTATGGAATCGAGTTTGATGGTCATTGCTTTTGAAATAACCAGATTATTCATAAATGTCTCCTATTCGATAATTCCGGTTTTTGTAAAATCAGCTAAAACTCCATTCTCTTCAGTGAGTAATTGTTTTATTTTGTGATCTAAAGCATCTACTGCATCCAGGGTGATATCATTACTTCCTGAAACATATTGCTTTCGCAAAACACAGATAGAATCGATCTGAGAAGATTTTATATCCGACGAAAAACCTTCTTCCAGAGTTTCTGTAACTATGATAGTTTTGGATTTTTCAAAGGTGGTTTTTGCCATGTTTGCAAAGTATTCAGTATGGATAAAGCTTACTTCTGTAAGATTGGTAAATGTATGAAATACGATTAGCGGAAAAACTGTTTTGTACTTTTTGAAACTCCGCTTTCCACTTACTCTGTATTGAAAATCGAATTCCTGGGTTAATTGCAGTAATTGAGGTGAAGATGATTGTTCAAAATTCAAATCTTTTTCAAAAGAAGACAAACTTAAAGGATTGAATTTGAGATTTG
>CBFDCX010000185.1:0-3820 GCA_965603415.1 uncultured bacterium | reverse complement strand
GTATAGAGAAGTCCGTCACATTGAGTAAAATTCTCGATTCCAACTGTGGAATAATTGTTGTTGGCATCTGGATTATTAATCGTATGATAATTGATCTGGATGATACCATTTCCATCGTTTGTAGGATATACGGCAGGATCATGAAGAACGATCTCAAATTTTTCTACGGAAACATAATCAAATCGGTTTACGCATTTATTCCATTCGATCACAAAAATATTTTCATCTTCAATATAATCATAACATATTCTCATCTTGGCAAATTCATCATCACCCAGAGGATAACCGATCAGGTCATCCCAATAAGCAGCGATCATACCATAAGGTCCCAGCGCAGAAGGAATATTCCAATTACGAAAATAGGTTTCCCAGGTTGGTTGGAATGATATCCAGCCATTGGTGCAGATAGTAATGCTATCGCTAACTTCCCCATAAAATGGAAAATCAAACGGCATTGCTACAGTTTGGGAAACGTCATCCCCCATTTGTAATACAGTCCCATCACCACCTTCCAGCGGATCGAGTTCCTTCCAAAAATACTCGGGACAATCCTGATAAAAAACATCATAGCTGTCGAGGGCATAATAACCAAAACTATCAGGTCCGGTAGGAGCTGTGTTTTCTACTACGCCAGCTTCCAGGCTGAAATAGATATTTGTTTCCAGCAAATTCTCATCAATCAGAAAAATATAAAAAGGAAGATTCTGCCCGATGTAGCATTCCCCGGAAAGTTGTATGGAAAATTCAGCCACAGAAGTAGCATCCACCGCAACGTTCCCTACATTAAACTGAGAAGAGGTTATGATGGCATCGGGAGTTTGAGAGAAAAGTTCTGCCTGCAAACCATTAACATCAAAGATGCCAATGTTCTTCATACTTACCGAAATACTGTTATCTTCCAGAAGAAGCAGCGCTTCTTCTTCGTTATTTACCACTATCGAAGTTATTTCAAAGATCAGTCCATTTACCAGCACATCAAATTTGGCTGTACTTCCTCCTGAAATATCAAGATCAAATTGGATCACAGTATTATCCGGGCATCCCGGAAGTATCTCCATATCGTATCCCTGCATTGCAGTGCTGCCAGGATCGATATTGCCGAAGTTGGCAGAAGTGGTTATAATATTCACATAAGAATTAACGCATGACAGGTCTGCCGTTACGTTGTTTGCTGTTTGTGTGCCATAGTTCTTAAGTGTAAGATCAAGTTGGAATTCTTCGCCAGCTATCACGTTGCCATTTGTATCAAAATCAAAAAGTCCCAGTTCAACATCATTGGTAATCACATCTATTGTTTGAACAAATGTATAATAATTTGGTTTGGTAATAGTAATTTCTATCTGGTCGGAATTTTCCAGGTTAAAATAAAGCGTTGCCAGTCCATTCTCCACAATAGCCGTGCCAAAAGTGTTCTCCTCTGTTTTTGCTGTTACAATACCATCTTCCAGGTCAGGAAGATCGATCTCAAGATAATTTGTACCTTTATTTATCTCAGCAGGTAGAGTACAATTGATAGTCTGCGGTACGGTACTCCACATGGTAAGTGAAGGATCACCAAGAATATTATAAACATGAAAGTAGAATTCAACCTTACCTTCGGGTTCTCTGTTTAATGGAAAGTTGTTGTGTAGTTCTATTTTCCCTCTCAGTACATCACTGCCGAATATCAGGTTATCTTCATCCAGCATTCCGGCATAGAAACCGGAAAAGATGGAATTATTGAATTTTGTGTTTGTATGCAAATCGGAAGGACCTACGAATACAACTCCACCTATTGGATTGGAAGGATTTCCTACTCGAGTCCATTTTTCCCCGAAGCAGGGATCAACGCTATTGGCAAAATCGCCAGTATTACAAACAATAGATGTCATTACAGGCAGGAACGGATTATTGTTCAAGTCATCAATATTTTCTTTATGGAAGTACGGATAATGCCAGCCATTGGCATCTCCCCAACCGCGGTAAGTAACGATTCCTACCCCATTATCAATTGCAGATATGATCTGTGGTGTACCAGGATAAGTTGGCGGATAATATATCTCTGTAATATTATTATAGCCGTAATTCACCATTTTATCACGCAGCCATTTAGTTACTTTTACAGGTGTAGAGGGAGTTGGTGGTGAACTGCTGAAATTACCTGCCACTAAAAGAGCATCCTCAAACCAGTGCGTACTACCCATGAATGGCGTTTTTTCATAAAGCAAGACCTTGGCGATCATTGTCAGAAATTCAAAAGGTTCATCAAAAGAAAACCTGCCAATGATCATCTCAGGGAAATAGTCATCACCTTCCAAGAGAGTATAAAGATGATCGGTAACACAGTTCTCTGTGCCACTGTAAATATAAAAGGATGGCATAGTGTACGTTCCATCCATATCACCTGTAAGAAGCACATAGTCCGGAGGAATTTCAGAATTATCATAAACCGATTGGATATAATCTTTTATCTGGGAACTCTGTGATCCGATATCTTCGATGGTAACAACTTCCGTAGCGATACCTTTGGCATTCTTCCAATCTGTGAAAGGCTGAATATCATTAATTAAACTCTCGTGAGTTATGATTAGCATTTTAGATGGTCCTTCCACGATATTTCTTAAGTAAGAATTTTCGAAATTATCAACCAAAGCCTGATAAATGGGAAGAAACGCTTTGGATATTCTGACAGGAACTTGTACCTTCTCAATTGGCTTTATAGTAAAATCAATGTTCTTAACGATGCGGTCATGTTCTTTTGAAGAATCTTTTAATGTCACTTTTACCTGGTGAGCATAAAGTTCTCTCATCACAAAGCTTGATTCTATCTGCACGAATTCACTACCTGCAACTGATTCCGTTCCGATAAGATCACCATCTTTACTCATCACAGATACTTCACAGCTATTTACAATAATTTCTGCACTTAATGCCGGTAATGCGATCACCTGAGAAAGAATATCTTCTTGTGAAGTTAATTCCGGATTCTCATAACTTATTCTCAACTCATCGCCTTTTGTTTCGTACGAAATACCTGCAAACATCAAAGAACTCATCATTAAGAAAGCAATTAGGATAAGTAGTCTTTTCAATTTTCCTCCCGAATATTTATCTATTTTAATAAAAGCATTTTTTTGGTTTTGCTAAAGTTGTCTGTTTTGAATTTATAGAAATAAATTCCACTGGCAATGTTTCTACCACTTTCATCTGTACCATCCCAGATAACAGAATGATGACCCGCAGCAAGTTGTTCATTCACTAGAGTTCGAACTTTTTCACCTTTGATGTTAAATATATGTAAGGTGGTTTTAGAAGCGGAACTTAGCGCAAAGCTTATCCTGGTTTCCGGGTTGAATGGATTTGGATGGTTACCTTTAAGATAGGTTACTTTGGGGATAAGCATTCCGTCTGTATTTGTCTGAACGTGTTCAATGACAGCATCTGAAGACAGAGTGGACTGATAACCACCGCTATATACTGTTCTGATATTGTAAGTATATGTTCCGTTTGGCATTTCAGGATCCAGATAGGAAGTATCCACAATATCATCTGCAATCATGATCAGGTTACGATATACTTTGTAATTGACAAGTGCCCTGATGGCAGGTTCATCCCAGGTTACAAAGATATCTGCTCCCTGGGTTACAGCTTGTGGGTTTTGAGGTGCAGGAAAAGCTATAACCGCATTTTCCTGATTGGAAGGCAAGGATTCTCCCAAATCATGAATTGCGGTTACATAGTATTCATAAGTTCCGGCAGCAAGTGCAAGATCGGTATAGGTAAATATTGCAGGATCGTTTATCTCTGCTATTTCCACATCATCACGATATACTTTGTATCC
>CBFDCX010000184.1:0-3872 GCA_965603415.1 uncultured bacterium | reverse complement strand
CGGTAGTTTCCAGGTAATCTGATAAATTATATTCTTCTTCCGGAATTTTTGTTATTTTATTTACCGTTACCTGCAACTGGGCTTTATAACTTATGACCACACCTTTTACCTGGATCACATCACCAATTTCAAATTTTTCAGCAATCACCTTGGCATTGTTCCATACATTTCCCGCTATAGAGCCTGTGCTGTCATTTAATTTTAACCTGATGTAGAAATCTTTTGCACCTTCCCTGAGTTCCTTTTGCGAAACCAGGAAATTGCTTATGAACTCTTTATTCAGATGTTCTTTTAATTCTTTTACAAAGATCTTTGTATTCATAAATACCATCCTTTATTTTTTTCATTTTGTGTTTTTTTTCTTAGATATTCTTTTTATTTCTCTATCAAAATCCGAGATATAGTTTTTATCCTGCATTTTCCTATAAGTTTCATATTCATGTTCTGCTTTCAATTTCGCTTCCAATTTACCGATTTTTCCGGCATCGGTCAGGATGGGATAATTTGAAAGTTCCAGAAATTTATTTAAGAATTCAATCCAATCTGTCATTTTCATTAAAATATGTTTTTCAGCACGGTTTTCTGCCAGATCGAGATAAGCAGATATAATTCGTTCCAATTCCTTAATATGTTTTTCATACAAATAGTTTTTTGCAATAGAAACATCAGATTTTAAGATTTTCCCGTCAGGAACATTTTTCCAGGTTTTCAATCCCATAAATATTTTTTTAGCATCAGTGGAAGAATAGATAATTTCGGCAGCAGTTTTTCCGGTAATCGCCCAATGCAGTTTGTTTTGAACTGTAGCGAAGAATTCCTTGGTAAGTGGAGAATTTTTATCATAATCCACAGATAGAGCGTAAATGTCAGTTATTTTCTGGTAAAACCTGCGCTCACTTGCCCTGATCTCACGAATTCGTTCGAGAAGTTCATCAAAGTAATCTTTACCGAAAACTTGACCGCCTTGTTTCAAGCGTTCATCATTCAGTACAAAACCTTTAATAATAAATTCTTTGAGCGTTTTTGTAGCCCAAATCCTGAACTGCGTTGCCTGATAGGAATTGACCCGGTAACCGACTGAGATGATAGCATCAAGGTTGTAAAATTTTTGTTTTCTTTTAATTTGTCTGTTACCTTCAATTTGAACTTGTAAGAAATCCTTACAAGTTGCTTTTTCTTCTAACTCTCCGCTTTCATAAATATTTTTAAGATGAATGGTAATATTTTGCGGAGTAGTTTGATAAAGTTCTGCTATCAACTTTTGTGTAAGCCAGACAGTTTCATCTTCGAGACGAACATCAATTTTAATATCTCCATCAGATGAACTATAAAGCAAGAAATTAGATCGTCTTTCCAGTAGATTTTTCATAATTTCACCTAAGAAGCATACTCACACTATTCATATCACATAAATATTATTGGAATAGATCCAGCCATAACCCCACCGTGTGATCTCCAGGCGATAGTTACCTTTTTGCTTGATTTCAAAAAATCCCTTTTCATCTCTTTGGGAAGATACTTTCTTCCCATCTCTATAGAGGGTGACTTTTGCAATTACAGGTAATTTGAAGTAATATTTCAAACCTTTAGTATATTTTATCTCTTCCCCAAAAATAGCACTATTTTCGTTAGTATCACTAATCCCGGCATAAAAACCGAAAGGGTTTCCTATTTTATTATTTACGATGTAGCTGTTCCCATTTTTTATTGCGGTTAAAATTGCCTGTTGAGTTATGGGCTTATTTTCTTCCAGCAAAACATTTGTTCGTATAGTTTTAAAGAGTTGCCTGTGAGTAAGAAAAGTAAATCTGAAACCGAATTTTTCCATTTTTTCTGAATGTGCATCGATACTGCCGATAGCAGCTTTTCGCTTTCCTTCCCTGTTCATTTTGTCCCACCATTCAAGTAATTGACGGTGAGGTTTTCTTATAAATAAAGAAGGGAACAAAACCAGAAAAAGTCCATTCAATTTAGGATTCAGTTTCCCGATCCATTCCGAAAGATAATTCCATATTTCCAATCCGTCGAAAGCATCATTTGTCAGATCTGTCCAGATATAGGTACGAAATTTGGAAGAAGCTCTCTTTTCAATGGGATGAGCTGCAAAGCAGACAGCATTACTATGAGCATAATGTGCCACATATTCTTTGGCATCTTTTCCCCGTAATATTTCATCGGAATTGAAAACAAGATAGTGATTATTATTCTGTTTATCGTTTACTTCCATGCCAACGATAACGAATAGATCCTTTTCGGAAAGTACACTTTCTTCTTTTTTGGCATCCAGGTTCAGATGATCATTTATGGTTATGTAATCCAGTTCCTGCTTCTTTGCCAGTTGAATAATTTTTTTTACTGGTTTGCTGGAATCGAAAGAGAATTCCGAATGGATATGGATACAGCCGGTGAGCTCAAAAAACGAACGGTTAAGGATATTCTTTTTTTTCATTTCTGCTTTATTAATAGACATTTGCGGAACTGCTTTTTCACAATTCCACCGGTCTTCGATTCAATTTTCATCAAATATACACCGCTTGCCACTTCTTTATTATTACTATCTCTGCCATCCCAGGTAAAAATGTGAGAATAGCCGATTTCATCAGATTTAATTTTCTTTATCAACTGTCCTTTTATATTGTAGATTGCTACAGTAGGTTGCTGAACTTCACCGGTTGAATTCAGACTAATATTCAGGTATCCGGTAAAATTATAGGGATTGGGATAGATCTGTACACTCTGCTGATATTTGGGAATATCATCTTCATCGATGCTTACCAGACCGGGTATGAACTCGGTAAAAGACAGTGAGTTCACCAGGAATATCTCTTTTGAAATATTATCCTGCAACCAATACACAACATAACAACTATCAGTTTCACCTGAAATCGTCTCGAAATCTTCGATCATATTGAAGTTGATTGTATCGCCATACGGTTCTTCATAATTCAGCAGCAACCCCGTTGCTTCGTCTACCATATACAGCATTGCCTGGATATCAATGTCTGAAGGTAAACCCTGTATACCCGAAACGTTCTCCATAATAGCAGTGTAGAATGTGAGACCTGAAATAAAATCTGTAAAAAGTGACGTTTGAGCGTATTCAAATTGAACAACAAATTCCACCTCACCGTAATCATTATAACTGGCATAACTGGTATCGCTTTCCACAAACGTTTTACCTTCATTCAATTCCTGGTAATAGATGGAACTGAATTCGTCTGAATATCCCGAATAATATCCCAGAATTTTGTTAGTTCCATTTAAGATGGTAGCAGGAAAACCCATGAGATCGTAATAATGAAATCTTTCTAAAGAATAGGGATTAAAGAATGGTTCGTCAGGGAAATTGGCAAAATAATTCAACACCAGGGAGCTATCGGGATGCAATATAGCAGATTGAGCATTCCATACATTCTCAGAGCTTACATCGTTCACTTTAACCGCATTTTCTACAAAAACCTTCTTATCATAAATGAAAAGATTGAACTGATCGTTAAAGGAATTATTCTGCGTTAGACTATCAGATACGCAAACCAGTTCTGCATCGACTTCATATTGAGCAGGTCTTTCAAAAAGCTGGTAGAAAAGGCTATCGCTAACATCGTACTCGATAGTCTGATCCGGTGGAATTGCAGGTAACAGAATCGAATCACATACATTTCCTGTGGAAATATAAATAAGGTCAATTTCCTCTTCCGGACAGATAAAATCAATATTTATATATGCATTATAAACTGTTTCAGATGAATTGTTTTTTACAATAAATACGGGAGAAATCTCTCCTGCAGGTACCATATCCCCCACCCACGAAAGAGTGATCAGATCCAGGTCTGTTCCTTCTGTAATGAATCTTCCCTTTAAACTGAATAAAA
>CBFDCX010000183.1:0-3901 GCA_965603415.1 uncultured bacterium | reverse complement strand
TGCCAGTCGGGAGTTTCATTTCCCACAAGGTTTTCTGCTCCGTAATTTACACCAAACATAAACCTGGGGAAAAGCCCAACCCTGGTACCAAGTATCAGGCCGTTGTTTTTATAAAGTTTACCGGATATTTCTGCTTCACCTCTTTGAAGTATCCCGGCGGTGGGAGTGTCTATTAATGTATTTAATTCGAAAGCAAAACAAACACTGCCGATCAAAATAAGACCAATGATAAATCCTGCTTTTTTCATCTTAATCTCCTTCTGCTAATTGATTATCTTTAATAACAATCGAACTGCTGAGGATCTCCAGTTCGATCAAAGCTTCCAGTTTGCTGCTTTCCGGATAATAAACAGAGTTATCTATAAGATAAGCTTTTTTGCTCTTCTCATCGAAAAAAGCAAAACTCTGAAAAGCACCACCCACTGTATGTTTTAAATTTTGCCATCTGCCGGAAAGCTTCCAACCCCGGTATTTTCCAAACTGAAATTTCTCTATTCGTACATCCTCTTTCCGGAATTCATCCTCGTCGTAATACTTCCAGGCCAGCTCAGCCCGTTTTTTCTTTAACCACTCTCTTCCGACTTCCTTTTGGTTCATCTCCTCGAAATAAACCGAAATATATCTATCAGGACTATTCCTGAGACGAGCAATGAACGATATAAAATTATTTTTATTATCTTTTTTGTAAAGGATATATTTTTTGGGGAGCTTTAGTTCCCAAGGGTAATCTTTAAAGCTTCCTGCAGAATAGACGGGAGTTTTGTAAATCTGCCCGGTAATTCTTTCATAGAGCTTTTCTTTGAATTCCTCAAATATCTGGTTTGCATTGAGAATATTAAATTTGAGCAGGTTCGGTTCGTTATCTGCCAGGATGAACAATACGAATTGGTCGTTCGCCCACACATTTTCCATGGGGTACATTCCCACCAGGTTGGTTTTTATATCATCTTCCACCTGCGAGCCCATGATCTCATTTATATAATTAGAAACCGGCTCATCAGATGCCAGGTGACTGAAAAAAATAAGATTATTAAATTTATAGAAATTATCCATATTCTGGATAGGTGCACGTTTAATTTCGAAGAATTGTTCGTTTTCGGTGGTGAAGATAAATCTCTCCAGATTTTGCCGCAGGTAACCCTCGGCATATTTCCACACATTGTCATCGGCAAAGACATAGATCGTTTGCTGATGTCCCCAACTCATCGGTTTATGGTGATCTATCTTTTTGCTTTTAGATAAATGTTTTGTTTCCTGTTGAGGACAACCAATAAAAATAAAAACGACAAAAATTAAAATAATAAACCTACGCATTATTTTGTTTCTCTACGTTTTTTAATGATCTCACGAACATCAAAAATATAACTGATTCCCGATAGGAATGTAATTATAGCTATCACCCAGAAAAATGTGTGAAATCCATGCCTGATCTTTTCCTGGTAACCTATCAGATGCTGTGATAAAAATGAATAGTAAAGAAGAGCTACAATAATTCCGGTTATCTGGAATACGGTCTTTAATTTTCCCCAAATATTGACCGGAATGTAGATCTTACGTCTGATATAGTAATTTCTCATAAGAGAAACGAGTAGTTCCCTGATAAAGATAATATAAAAGGCATATACATTTATCAGTTCTAATGGTTGAATGGTGATAACAAATAGAGCTATAAGAACCAGGAGCTTATCGGCAAGCGGATCCATAACTTTACCGAAATCGGTGATTGCATTGAATTTTCGTGCCAGCATTCCATCAAAGTAATCGGTAATTGCGGCAATAATGAATACTACTGTTGCCCAGCGTAAGCTGTTTTCGGTATGAATAAGAATAGCAAGCCAGAAAAAGACGGGAACAAGAAGTATGCGGAAAATGGTTAGTGAATTTGGTATATGTTTTTTCATCAGATGTTTTTTCCTAAAAATATCCTGCTCATTGAAATGCTGATAATAATTGCAGCGAATTCAACACCAAATAATCTATAATCAATTTGAATATTTATATATTTGAAGTACAGGGCAGCGAAATAAATACCGGTTACCAGCAGCAAAGGAGCAAAACAAAGCCAGAGTGAATTCAGCATGAACTGTTTACGTCGCACCTTTCTATTGCCACCGGAAGATCTGAAGATTTGCCAGAAATCGTTGCTTTTTATTTCGAAATGAATTCTTAAGAATACTGAAATGAACAATAATAAAACCAGTATCAGAGCATTTCCACCATAAAATATTTTCGTAAGCAATTCCAGCTTATCCCGGTTTAATTGCCATAGGTCGCTGTCATAATTTGCTATCAGTTCTATATATTCAGAAGAAGAGAGAATTTTTTCCAATTCTTCTTTTTGTGGAATTTGAAAAGTTTCACCAGCGAAGGATAATTTCATCAAACTGGGTAGGTTGTAAGAAGATAAGATAGCTTTGGCATTGTCCAAACCGTAGCCGGAGATCAGTTTTTCGGCAACTATGGAATCGGCTTCGATAATGATATTTCTAATGAAGGAAAGATCGTCCAATTCTTTAGCCAATGAATCCAGCAAAGTAACATCATTTGAGAATATGAGCATTGGCAATTCGGAAATGTTGTTTTCTAACACTTTTTTCTGGTGACCATGCCCGATATGCAGAAAATTCCAGGTTGCCAGTAGAATAATGATTATGATTATCTGAAAAAAAATACCCTTTTTCACAGTATCACCACTCTTCTGTCCTGCACCCTACAGGTAATATCGAAATGTTCCATTTTATTTTTGGAAGTAGCAAGTAGGGAAGAGCCGCTGTTGAGAGCATATTCGCAAATTTCCAGAGCTTTTAATAGATTCTTTCCATCGAAGAAGTTATCCATATCGTCTATTAGAATAAGATAAGGAAGTTGGATCACAGCCCTGATAAGTTCTACAAATTTTTGAGAAGAGAAAGGAAGTTTATTTACCTTCGTTCCGATTTTTTCGTTCAGTTCGGCCATAGAACATAAATCCGTAATCTTTTGTTTTTGTCTCGAACTCATGTTTTCCAGCGGCAGGGTAATGTTCTTCCACACAGATTCACTCATTAAAAGATGTACATTGTTTTCAACAAGTATTGTTTTCTTTCTTTTCTTATAAAAAAGCGGAGGCTTTTCTTTGATGAGAATGGAACCTTCGAATTTTGTGAAATCTCCATGGATAGATCTGAGCAGAAGTGTTTTACCACTGGAATTATCTGCAAAGAGATTTATCGTTTTCCCGCCGGTGAACAAAATATTGTCTATCAGCATGAATCTTTCATTTTCGAAACTCAGTGTAAAATTCTCAATTTTAAGCATGCTTCAATACCGCCAACACCTTTTTTTTATTTTCCGTTTCTGAGAATATAATTTTTTCTTCAAATTTTAGGTCAACTCTTTTCGCAGAAACCGAGAGTTCATTTATTCTGCTCATGGGATAGATCAGGTATGCTTTCCCTTCTGAGTTTAAATTTCTTTTCACTGCCATCAGAACATCATTCATAGTACACGATATCTCATGCCGGGAAATTGCTCTCTCTCGAACAGGACTGATTCTACCATCGATCTTTGGAAAATACGGAGGGTTTGAAATGATCAAATCAAATTTTTCTTTTGCGGAAAAGCTCTTCAGATCTGAACATAAGAAGGTTGTATCAACTTCTGCTAATCGGGAATTATCTTTGGCCAGTTTTACCAGGTGGGACTGTATATCGATGCCGGTAATTTTCCAGGCAGGTCGATGATGAGCCAGCATTATGGAAATAATACCGTTACCACTGCCCAGTTCAAGCACAGATAATCTTTCTTGTTTGAAATGGGGTAATACTGTTTCCACTAAAAAAGCTGTATCTGAGGTAATCGATTGACCACCGCTGGTTTGGAATATTGTTTTGCCGAATGGCAACGTAACCGGTATTTTATT
>CBFDCX010000182.1:0-3904 GCA_965603415.1 uncultured bacterium | reverse complement strand
GTTACCTTCCGTAAGGATTTTCCACAGGAAATGAAAGAAAGAATCGTTGACGCTCTTCTGGAATTTGCAAATGATGATGAAGATCGAGAGACTCTAAAAGCATTATTGGAAATAGATAATTTTGTGCGAGCATCCGATGAAGATTATGATAGTGTACGCAAGGCATTAAAAACCATCGGGGAAGATGATTCGAGGTTGGTGGATTGATTATTGTCTTTCTGAGGAATCTTTTTGCCTGACACACGAAGAATCTCGTGGAAGAGCTTTTAGCTTTGCTCCTCGTGAAAGACTGAGATCCTTCCAAAGAGCAACGTGCAAAAAATGTCAGGAAGACAAAAAAATACGAAAAAAGTAAAATGGACAGATATTACTATATATATATTTTAACTAATAAAAGTAATAAAGTTCTTTATATAGGTGTTACAAACGATTTGCTCAAGCGAGTTTATGAACATCGTAACAAACATGTTAGGGGTTTCACATCAAAATACAATGTTTCGAAGCTTGTTTATTATGAAGAAGCAGAAGATGTGTATGGTGCAATTAGTCGGGAGAAGCAAATAAAAGGTTATGTTAGAGCAAAGAAAGTAAAACTGATTGAATCAATAAATCCCGAATGGAAGAATTTATATAAAGTATTAATGAATGAAGAATAATTGTCTTTCTGAGGAATCTTTTTGCCTTACACACGAAGAATCTCGTGGAAGTTCTTTCAGCTTTATTCCTCGTAAAAAACTGAGATCCTTCCAAAGAGCAACGTACAAGAAACGTCAGGAAGACAAGAATGGATAAATATGAAAAATATCATTGAAATTAAAAATCTGCATAAGATCTATGCCACAGGAACACATGCTATTAAAGGCATTAACCTGAATGTGAAAGAAGGAGAATTCCTGATACTTCTGGGTCTTTCCGGTTCCGGCAAATCCACTTTTCTCCGCTGCTTGAACCGACTGATCGAACCTACATCCGGTGAGATCCATATCGATGGGGAAGACGTTATCAAAGCAAAAGGACAAAAACTTCGTTACATCCGCCGAAAGATCGGAATGATATTCCAGCAATTCAACCTGTTAAAGAACCTCAGCTCGCTCATAAATGTTCTTACCGGGAAATTGGGATATTCATCCCTGATTCATTCTCTCACTTTTCCCAGACAAAAAAATGATATAAAGATCGCCATGAAAAACCTACAGCGCGTAGGTCTGAGAGATTATGCAGAAAACAAAATTATGAACCTGAGCGGTGGACAACAGCAGCGTGTGGCAATTGCCCGTGCTTTGATGCAGAATCCCAAAGTGATATTAGCCGATGAACCCGTTGCCAGCCTCGATCCTGCCACAGCCGATTCCGTGATGAAATACCTGGGAGAATTAAATAAAAAAGATAAGATTACCATTGTCTGTTCACTTCATTTTCTTAGCCTGGCAAGGAAATATGGCTCTCGCGTTGTTGGACTGAAAGACGGTGAGATAGTGTTCGATGGCACACCCCGGGAGATCGATGAAAAGAGATTCAAGGAGATTTACGGCGAAGATGCCCGGGAGGTAGAGATCAGATGAAAAAAGATAATAAGCTTAAACTGAGCCTGCAGGCAGTTCTCACCGATCTGCTGTTCTGGATATATATTTTCGGATGCATTTCCTTTCTGATGGATCGCTGGTTTGAAGAAGCAATACCCGGCTTACACGTTGTGATCTATGGTGCTGTTGCAACTGCAATTGTAATAATTTCCGGTATTTCCGTTGGCAGGAAAGTGTTCCTTCCCACCAGAAGAACAGATAAAAAATGGCATAAAACTTTCTGGGGATGGTCTATTGTTTTTATTTTGCTTATAACCTTCATTGTGGGCTGGCTATTAGTAGAAGTGGACTTGTATAAATTTTTTACGAAATTCAGAAATGCCGGTGGTATCATGAGCGGAATATTCGATCCCAATTTTGATATTCTCACAATGTGTTTAACTGCTCTGGCAGAAACCATCTACCTGGCACTACTTGCCACGATCTTTGCCATTCCATTTGCATTTATTCTCAGCTTTTTTGCTGCCCGCAATCTGATGCCTAAAACTTTTATTGGGAATACAGTTTATATTATCATTCGCACAATTGCTACTCTTTTCCGTTCGATCGAAGCTATCGTGTGGGCTATCATCTTCAGCGTGTGGGTGGGGATCGGTCCGTTTGCCGGTATGCTGGCTTTAATGATACATTCCATTGCTGCACTCACCAAACTCTATTCCGAGCAGATAGAGAGCATCGATCCGGGTCCGGTGGAAGCAATCAAAGCAACCGGAGCAAGTACACTTCAAACATGGATATTTGGAGTTGTTCCGCAGATTATTTCACCTTATCTTGCTTTTACTATTTACAGGTGGGATATCAATGTACGCATGGCAACTATCGTAGGTTTTGTGGGTGGCGGAGGAATCGGGCTGTTACTTCTTCAACAGCAGCAGCTTCTGCGTTGGCATAATGTAGGGGTCATCATCTGGCTTATCGCAGCAGTTGTATGGATCATGGATATGGTGAGTGCAAAAGTGCGGGAGAAATTACAGGGTGTGTAACTCAAAGCTCCTGCTTTGAGAAAGACAAAAGGAAAAAGATCAAAGACAAAAGCAAAAAAAGATGCTGGTTCATTCGTCCCGATTGAATCATGTGTTTTTGTCTTTCTGAGGTATCTTTTAGCTTTACCCACGAAGAATCTCGTGAGAGTTCTTGTAGCTTTGCTCCTCGTGAAAGAATGAGATCCTTCCAAAGAGCAACGTGCAAAAAATGTCAGGAAGACAGAAAAATAAGAAAAAAGTAAAATGGACAGATATTACTATATTTATATTTTAACAAATAAAGATAATAAAGTTCTTTATACAGGTGTTACAAACAATTTGCTCAGGCGAGTTTATGAACATCGTAGTAAACATGTTAAGATTTTTACATCAAAATACAATGTTTCGAAGCTTGTTTATTATGAAGAAGCAGAAGATGTGTATGGTGCAATTAGTCGGGAGAAGCAAATAAAAGGTTATGTTAGAGCAAAGAAAGTAAAACTGATTGAATCAATAAATCCCGAATGGAAGAATTTATATAAAGTATTAATGAATGAAGAATAATTGTCTTTCTGAGGAATCTTTTTGCCTTACACACGAAGAATCTCGTGGAAGTTCTTTCAGCTTTGCTCCTTGTGAAAGAATGAGATCCTTCCTGAGAGCAGCGTGCAAGATTCGTCAGGAAGACAAGTATGAAAAAAATGAAATATAAAGCAGTTATCTTCGATCTGGATGGAACACTCATCGATTCGATGGGAATATGGATACAGGTGGATATAGAGTATTTACAAATGAGAGGAATTCCTGTGCCCGACAACCTCTTTATGGATGTGGAGGGCGGTAACAGCTTCAACGAGATCTGCCTCTATTTCAAAAAGAAATTCAACCTACCTGAATCCATTGAAGAGATCGGGGTGGAATGGACAAAAATGGTGGCAGAACATTATAAAACCGATGTTAAACTTAAGCCGGGAGCATTCGAACTTCTGCAGTTCCTCAAAAGAAAAGACATCAAAATCGGGGTGGGAACCAGTAATTCCGAATACCTGGCAGAAACGGTTTTACAGGCAAATGGAGTACTCGGGTTTTTCGATTCTATTATTGCCGGTTGTGATGATATCAAAGGTAAACCCTTTCCAGATATTTTTCTGAAAGCAGCCAAAGAATTAAATGTGTCACCACAGGATTGCCTGGTTATAGAAGATGTGCTGGTGGGTGTGCAGGCTGCCAAAAATGCCGGTATGGACGTGTTTGCCATTTACGATGAACATGCTGCTCACGAAACTGAAAAGATCAAACAGAGCGCTGATTTTTATGCTGAAGATTTTGAGAAGATATTGGAGAAGTTGAGAAATTAAA
>CBFDCX010000181.1:0-3913 GCA_965603415.1 uncultured bacterium | reverse complement strand
TTCATAAAGACATCGAAATTATGATTATCTACTTTTGGAATTCCTCTTAATACATACCAGACCAAAATTGCCAGTAAAACCAGCACCATTACTATTTGCAAACGACCGGTATGTTTAGTACCGATCAGGTTTATCACCATAAATACAACACAGAAAGCAGAAGCTATAAGCTTGATCTGGAAGATCGAGATATCCGGAAAGATGAGAGAAGCAAAGGCTCCTATTCCAACTAACGCAAAGGCACTTTTAAAAGCTAATGAAAACCAGGCGGAAATTCCGGCAAGAGTTCCGAAACCTGCTCCCATACTGCGGTTAATAAAGAAATAAGCACCTCCAGATTTTGGCATAGCGGTTGCTAGTTCAGCTTTACTGAGCATACTTGGTAATACCAGGATACCTGCCAGCAGATAAGCAACCACGATCGCCGGACCTGATTTAAAATAGGCCATTCCGGGCAGAATGAATAATCCTGAACTGATCATTGCACCGGATGCAATGCAGAATATATCCAATACACCTAATTCACGTTTTAATTTTGGCATAAAATTCCTTTCTTATGGAACGCTGATGACACAGATCCTGCGGATGATCACAGAATGTAAATTATTAATTCTGAATGTGTGAATATGTTCGATCTGCGTTATCCAAATTCTATGTTCCATATTTTTTACCCGATTTATTTCTTACGTTCGTTGGTGAAAATAACTCTTTTAAATTCCGGTTTCTTTCCAAAATTCAATAACAAACCAACTTCCATATTTGTTGCTTTCAAATAATTTATCAACTGAAATTTATGTTCATTACAGAGTTTTTCAACAGCTTTGATCTCTATGATTACTTTGCTATTAATGATTAAATCTGCAAAATATTCTCCAACGATGTGTCCTTCGAAAGATACTTTTATTTTTTTCTGTTTCTCTACAGAAAATCCATTTTTTTTCAATTTGATAATTAAAGAGTTTTCATATACTTTTTCTAGGAAACCGTAACCTAAAATATTGTAAACCTCAAAAAAAGCAGCTATTATTTTTTCAGTAATATCTTCATGAAGCATATCATCTCCTATTTATGGAACGCGGATATTGCAAATAATCACAGGTTTTATCTTTTAGCGTTTTTAAAATTAAATATCAATTTTTATCTGCGACTATCCGTTTCATCTGTGTTATCCGTGTTCTATTCTTACGATATTTCACTTCCTTCTTTAACGTTTTTATGCGGAATAAGAACTGAATAATTTCCATCATCTTCCGCTGCCAGTATCATGGCTTGCGATTCCACTCCCATCACTGTCCGAGGTTTCAGGTTGATGAGCATGGCCACTTTTTTCCCGATCAATTCTTCCGGTTCATAAGATTCGGAAATTCCAGCTACTACGCTGCGCTTTTCCCCACCGATGTCTACTTTGAGTTTAAGAAGTTTATTAGATTTGGGAATATTCTCTGCTTCAAGTATTTTTACAACTTTCATTTCCAGTTTTTCAAAATCCTCAAATGTTATTTCCGGTTTGTGTTCCATTTTTTCCTCACCTTTCTGCGTTGCTTTTAACAGCTCAAGCTGTTTTTTTATTTCTGCGTCTTCGATCTTTTTGAAAAGCGGTTCTACTTTACCAATAGTGAATCTTCGTTGATTAATCCAGATGTTTTTCCAGTGAAACTTTGCTGATAAATTTAACATTTTTCTCAACTTGAGCATTTTATTGGGAAGAATTGGATAAAGAGCAATTGAAATTGCACTTAATAGTTCGGTACAAATGTATAAAGTTTCGTTAGCTTTTCGTTTATTCTTCTTAATTTCTTTCCAGGGTTTGGTTTCATCAAAATATTTATTTCCCCACCTTGCTACATCGATTATAGATTTTACTGCTTTTCTAACCTGGTAAGTGTTAAAGCTGTTTTCAACATCACTCAAAGTATCTTTGCAAACTTTTAGTGCTTTTTGTGATGGTTCTGAAAGTTCAAGTTCTTCCTCGATCTTTCCATCAAAGTACTTTTGGGCAAAAATGAAAGTTCTGTTCGCCAGATTTCCCAGAACATTGTTCAGATCATTGTTTATCTTATTCTGAAAATCCTTCCAGTAAAAATCACTGTCTTTGGTTTCCGGAGCATTGGCAGCCAGATAATAACGCAGATATTCACCATCAAAATATTTCAAGTAATCTTCTACCCATACCGTCCAATTCTTGCTTGTAGACATCTTCTGCCCTTCCAGGTTCAAGAATTCATTGGCAGGAACATCATACGGAAGAACATATTTATCTTTCTGTTTGGAAAGCATTGCCGGCCAGATTATGGTGTGGAAGGGAATATTATCCTTTCCCAGAAAATGAATGAGTTTTGTTTCCGGATTTAACCAGTATTCTTTCCAAAGATCGGGTTTTCCTTGTTTTTCTGCCCATTCCATTGTTGAAGAAATATATCCAATAGGTGCATCAAACCATACATAAAGTACTTTCCCTTTTGTATTCTCTAATGGTATCGGTACTCCCCAGTCAAGATCACGGGTAATTGCCCGTTCGATAAGCCCTTCATTCAACCAGCTCATAATGAAATTGAGTACATTATCTTTCCAGTATTTTTTTTTTTGAAACCATTCTCTGAGTTGATCTTCAAATTTGGGAAGATTAATATACCAGTGTGTTGTCTCTTTAATGACAGGTTTTTCACCGGATAATTTACTTTTAGGATCGATCAAATTAATGGAATCAATAAGTTTACCGCAGTTATCACACTGATCACCACGCGCACCTTCCGATTTACAATGAGGGCATATTCCTTCTACATAACGGTCTGCCAGGAATCGTTTATGTTTTTTATCATAGAACTGATGTAATGTTTTTTTTGTTACATATCCAGCTTCCAGCAGATTTGTGAAGAAATCCTGTGATATCTTTATATGTTCTGGTCTGGATGTTCCGGAAAAATTATCTAATTCTATATTTAATCCATCCAAGTCTTTTTTCATGCTCTTATTATAACGTTCAGCAATAACTCTTGGTTCAATACCTTCTTCTTCAGCTTTTATGGAAATAGGAGTTCCGTAATCATCGGTACCTCCGATGTAGATCACGTCTTTTCCTTTTAATTTGCAATAGCGCACAAAAATGTCTGCATTCAAATATGAACCCGCAACATGACCAATATGAAGAGGACCATTTGCATAAGTTAATGCACTTGTCACTAATATTTTTTCCAAATTTTGCTCCTTAAATGCAATTTTAAAAAAATTACTATTTTCTTTTTAGAAATTATATTATTTAAGTGTCAAGAAGATTTGATAAATCAAAGGATTTGTTATGTATTTATCTTCTCCAGGTTTTTCTTAGCATACACAAAATTCGGATCGATCGTCAAGCATTTTACCAAAAACTCTCTGGCTTTGTCTTTATCACCTTCTTCAATGTAAATGGAAGCGAGATTGTTCATGCTTTTCAGTTCTTTCGGATTTTTTTGAATAATTTCCAAGTATAATGTTTTTGCTCTTTCAGATTTATTATTCTGCAATAGGATAGTAGCATATAAACCTTTTGCTTCTGTAAAGTCGGGATCGATCTCGACAGCATTTAAAAGATGTTTTTCAGCTTTTTTATTATTTTTGCTGAAAGAGTAATATAATCCCCAATAATATTGGAAATCGGCAGAATCTGCATAGATATCGGAATATTTTTTCAGAAGCTCATAAACATTACCGAGTTGGTTTTTGGAAAGCAGCACTGCCACCTGCTGGATAGCCTCTTTCTCACTGTTGTATAGCTCTGGCTTACCGAATATTTTAGAAACGATCTTCCAGTTATTATCGAGTCTTTTTAAATTTAATGTCAGATCATATTTTCTATTAACCTCATAGTATACCAAAGCCTGATCATTCTTCTTTGTAGATGCAGAAGAGATAAGATCGAATTCTGTCATTTTAG
>CBFDCX010000180.1:0-3940 GCA_965603415.1 uncultured bacterium | reverse complement strand
GGAACATTCGACATCCTGCCGGAAGATAGTTACAAATGGCAGTATGTAATAAATGTTTTCAAGGAAGTTGTAAGAACATACAACTATCAAGAGATCATCACGCCTATATTTGAGAAAAGCGAAGTTTTTGAACGTAGTGTGGGGGATAGCTCCGATATCGTGCAGAAGGAAATGTACCGCTTTCAGGATAAAAAAGGACGTGAGTTTGCCCTGCGCCCGGAAGGAACTGCACCGGTGGTTCGCTCTTACGTGGAGAACAGCTTGGGTATGAATGGAGGAAACACCAAACTTTTTTACTTGGGTCCCATGTTCCGTTATGACCGTCCCCAGAAAGGTCGCTTTCGTCAGTTCTATCAGTATGGCATAGAAAATATCGGCAGTGATAATCCTTTTATCGATGCGGAAGTAATCACCCTGGGATATGCTTTCCTGAAGAAACTGGGTCTTAAGAACTTTACTTTGGAGATAAACAGTATAGGCTGTATGAACTGTACACCGGATTATGATAAAGCTCTAGTTACATACTTCACACCCTTCTTGAAAGAACTTTGTTCAGATTGCCAAGAGCGTATAAATAAAAAACCCAAACGACTGCTGGATTGTAAAGTTCCCGGGTGTAAAAAAATAGCTCAAAATGCACCTTCCATGCTGGATTACCTGGATGATGAGTGCAGAGATCATTTTACCGGAGTACAGGAGTTCCTGAAGAAGATGGAGATTCCTTTCACCGTTAATCCAAAAATCGTACGGGGGCTGGATTATTACAATAAAACCTCTTTTGAATTTATAGATAATAATCTGGGTGCTCAGAATACGCTGATCGGCGGGGGTCGATACAATGGACTGATCTCACAGTTTGGCGGAAAAGATATTCCCGGTACCGGTTTTGCAGGTGGGTTTGAGAGATTGATTCTATCGATGGAAACTGAAGAACTACCCTTCGGGAAAGAACAGCTTCCTGATATATTTCTGGTTACACTGGGCAGAAAGGCGTTTGAATATGGAAATAAACTGCTATTAAAACTTAGAGATGCAGGCGTCTCCGTGGAATACGATCCCGATAAAGAAACAATGAAATCTCAAATGAAGGCTGCCGACAGGTCAAGATCAAGTTTCACCCTGATCTTAGGTGAGGACGAACTTGCTAAAAATAAAATAATCCTGAAAAATATGGAAAGCGGGGAACAGGAACTTATTGGGCTGGAAAAAATAGTTGAAAATCTTAAAGAAGATATCTAAAGATAACTATAAATTTTTTCTTGACGCAAAAAGCTGGCACTCTAAAAAAGGGTTTGCTAAAAATGAAATTTAAATTAGTATTTTAAAAAATAAAAAAATGGAGGAAAGTATGAAATTAAAACCCCTTGATGACAGAGTAGTGATCGAAGTCAAAGAAGAACTTGCAGAAAAGAATGTGGGAGGAATTATCATTCCCGATACAGCTAAAGAAAAACCACAGATCGGCAAGATCATAGCAGTGGGAACAGAAGAAGAGTTAAAAGAATTGGTTAAAGTCGGCGATAAAATTCTTTATAGCAAGTATGGCGGCACAGAAATAGATATTGAAGATAAAAAATATCTTATCGTCTCTCGTTCCGATATTCTGGCGATCATAAAATAGGCAGGTAAAATATGGCAATTATCGATGTGAACCTGGATAATTTTGAAGAGGAAGTTCTTAAGTCTGACGTTCCCGTATTGGTGGATCTCTGGGCACCCTGGTGTGCTCCCTGCAAAGCGATAGGAACCACCGTTAGTGAAATTGACGAAGAATATAACGGCAAATTGAAAGTGGTTAAGCTCAATATTGATCAGAGTCCCGAACTGGCCACAAAATATAACATCATGTCTATTCCTACCCTGTTGATCTTTAAAGACGGCCAGGTGGATGGACAGATCATCGGTCTGGTCGGTAAAGATAAGATCGAAAGTAAATTTAAGCATCTAATCTAACAATAACAGAATAGTTATTAAAGCAAGCCTGTTGATCTTTCCAACAGGCTTTTTTCATATCCACACAGCTTTCCTATAGTGTTTTTCTATATAACCACCGGAACTGAAAGTATAAAAAAAGATAATATTGTAGAAGTAATAAATTGATAAATCTTATTTAAAATAAAGTTCATTCAATTCAATTTTGTACGCCAGCGGACACCTTGTGTGCAAAAACGTACATAAATAACGTCCTTTAAATACCAAGCATATCATTATCTTACATAATTATAAGCAGTTAAGTAAATGGCATTAAAAATGCTTTTTCTTTAGGAAATAATAAGGGAAAATATTATGTATAGAAAAAAAAAGAAGCCTGCTTCTGGCGGGAAGCAGACTTCCATTGAGGTTGAATTAAACAAATTAATCCAACATCCGACGAAACAAAATTTATTTCTTCTCAGTTTTAAGGCAAGTTTTTTCAACAAAAAAATAAAAAAAAATTAGAATAAGTATTCTAAATTAGAAAAATGGAGGGAAAGATGAATTTTAAGAAGATTTTATCAAGTTTATTGGTTTTAATTATTTCGACGATTATCTATGCAAATGAAATTCATGATGCAATTTCAGACGGTAATTTTGTAGAAGTTAAATCGCTTATAGAAAAGAACCCGGAACTATTAGAAACTAAGAACGATGCTGGTTTAAATCCTTTGAATTTGGCAGCATTTCAAGGGCAGATGAATATATTGATTTTCCTATTGGATAAAGGAGCAGACATCAATACTGGAGATAATGAAGGAAGTAATCCCATCCATAATGCAGCAGCAAACGGTAAAAAAGAAATTGTTGAATTCCTGGTGAATGAAAAGGGGATCGATGTTAATATTACGGACAACAATGGATTAATCCCACTTCATTTTGCTGCGGGAAGCGGTAACATCGATCTAGTTCGGTTTCTCATTTTAAAAGGTGCGGAAATAAATGCATGCTCCAGTACCGGTGGAACTCCTCTGCATAATGCCATCTTCGGAGATAGTATTGCTGTAATCGAACTTTTAATCGATAGTGGAAGTGATATCAATATTCCCAATCAGTGGAATGTACAAGCTATTCATCTGGCTGTGCATAAAGGGAACCCGGAAGTTGTAAAATTGTTTATCGAAAAAGGAGCAGATATTCATGCAATAACCGGTAATAGTGAGAATCCTTTGATGTGGGCAATTGTTGGCAGAAGATTTGAGATTGCCGATCTGTTATTAGAATTAGGTGCGAATATTAATGGCAAAGTATCACAAGGGCGAACTCCTTTGCACAGCGCTTTTAAAGCTAGTTTGGAATCGATAGAGTATATGATAGAAAAAGGTGCTGAAGTCAATGCTGCCGATTCTACGGGAGCAACTCCCCTGCATACTGCAGCCTGGAGCGGGAATGCAGAAGTCGTGAAATATCTTGTCAAACACGGTGCAAAAGTAAATGCAGTCGATGATAATGGCAGAACTCCTTTAACAA
Organism: uncultured bacterium; assembly: GCA_965603415.1. Classification (GTDB taxonomy): domain Bacteria; phylum Cloacimonadota; class Cloacimonadia; order Cloacimonadales; family TCS61; genus JACNIV01. The sequence goes on along the minus strand of CBFDCX010000180.1, from coordinate 496 downwards.
ACTCTGTTTATTTAGACAGCCTGGAAGTCGTACAAATACTTCTGGAAAACGGAGCTGAAATCGATCCGAAAATATGTCCTTCAGAGGGCTCTTGTAATTTCATGGATGGAACTGCACTTCATATTGCAACCAAGAAAGGCAAAATCGATTATGTAAAACTGTTTGTAAAAAACAAAAAAAATATCGATATTAAAGATGACAATTACTGTAGAACTGCTCTTCATTATGCGGCAATAAAAGGTTACAAAAAAATTGCTGAGATCTTAATAAAAAATTGTGCAGATATTAATATCAAAGACAACGATAAAAAAACTTCGCTTTACTACGCAAAAAAACATGGTAATTATGAACTTGCCGAATTTCTGGAATCTAATAAAGCAAAATCCGGAAAATTGGAAAAAATCTACAAGAAAGATCTCCTGAAGGAAGATATAAAGAAGGGTGAAGCATATTTATGGTATCTTTATCACAGCAGTTATGCGATCAAAACGAAAGA
>CBFDCX010000179.1:0-3954 GCA_965603415.1 uncultured bacterium | reverse complement strand
GATTCTCCATCTCAATCATTGCACGATCTTCAAATATATGATGATGAAATATACATCTTCGCAAAAGGCAGCACGAATGAATATGTTTATAAATTTGATCCGTATAGTTCTAGTTTGGTCACTTTATTTGAATTTGACTCTATTAATCATCTTTCCGATTTTGCTATTGGCAATGAAGGTGGCAAAGTATATACATCTATCGAAGAACCAATAACATATCCAGGTTCATTCAAGTTCCAATATACATCAGATGATCCGTATGTACTGGGTGAAGAATATATCTGGCAAACTCCGTTTAATGTTGAAAATCCACTGAGATCTGTATTAGCAATAAACTTCAATGAGCAGGATTCTGTATTCGTAAGCTTCCTGAATGCTGTTAGCTCGAATCATGATTATGGTGATTTATATCTTACCAAAGGCAGTCTTCCGGAATTAGTGGAAACCGAAGAAAATGAAATAGTGAAACCTGTTTACAGTTTGGATATCTACCCCAACCCGTTCAATCCATCAACAACGATTAAATTCTCCACCGAGAACACCGAAGAAAACATCGAATTAATTATCTATAACATTAAAGGTCAAAAAGTAAGGACTTTATTACCGAACTTGTGTCATGGTGAGTTCATCGAACCACGAGGGATAAATAATCAATATTCCATTATCTGGAACGGAACAGATGATTCAGGAAAAATGGTTGGTTCCGGTATCTACTTCTGCCGTTTGAAAGTGAACAGTAAAAGCAAAGCTGTGAAAAAAATGGTGTTGGTAAAATAAATTCAGGAATGTCTCTTAAGTTAAAGTGTCTTTTTCTGTGTGGTATATTGTTCTCGCAATTGCACTCCTACAATTTCTTTTCTCCCGTCATCAAGCAGGAACGTTTGAACGTTACAGAGGAACTTAATTTTAAACTGCAACATGACCGGATAATCATAAATTCAGAAAAAGTCTTTCAAGATTCGTTTCTGCTTGAGCCAAAAATAGATTACAAATTTGATTACTTCTCCGGTTCGATAGAATTCACAAGCTTTATTGGGATTGTGACCGTAGAATATTATATCTATCCATCCAATCTACTGGAAAAAATTTATTATTACCAGGTTCAAGATTATACGGACAGCACAGAAGTTAAGCTGCCACCACGACGCAGATTCCGGCTTTATGATGATACCAGTCTGAACATTTCGGGCAGCAAAACAATTTCCATTTCTTTTGCTAATAATGAGGATTTTAGTTTGGATCAATCATTGTTTCTGCAAATAAATGGCAAGCTGGGGGAAAACCTGAATATCGAAGCGCAACTTTCCGATAGTCAGTCACCCATTACACCGGAAGGTGATTCGAGGGAATTAAGCACTTTGGATAAAGTTTCTCTGCGTTTGTATGGAGCTAACTATGAACTTGCTTTTGGTGACCTGGAGATGGAATTCAGTGAAACACAATTTATGAATTATTCCCCCAAATTTGAAGGTCTCAAAGCCGGTTGGTTTGGCAGGAACAGTTTCCAGGGTGCACTGGCTATTTCCAAAGGGAAGAAGGCAACGGTAACTTTTTATGGAACCGAAGCCAAACAAGGACCGTATTACCTGAGCACAGAAAATGCAGAAGGTCTGCAAGTGATTCCGGGCACAGAAGAAGTTTTTTTGAATGGTGCAAAACTTGGACGAGGTTTGGATTATACAATAGATTATTCCGAAGGAAGTGTTACTTTTACGAATGAGCACTTCATTTCAACCAGCAGTTATATTCAGGTTACATTCCAGTATGCCGATGAAAATTACCGTCAGAATATGTACCTGGCATCTTCCAGTGTGAAAGTGTCCGATAGAATAAATATATCAAGTAACATGGTTATGCAAAATGACGATAAAAAAAATCCACTGCAGGATACTTTTTCCGAATCCGACATTGAAGCATTGCAGCAAGCAGGAGATAATGTTGCCTTTAGCAATGGCATTGTAGAAGTTGAAGATGGATTGTATGAATATAATGAAGAAGGAGATTATTACTACTATGTGGGAAACGATACTACCGCGGTGGGGCATTACAATATTTACTTTACCGATGTAGGTTTGGGCAATGGAGATTACGAATATAATGAAGAAGGTAATTATTACGAATATGTTGGAGAAGGATTGGGAAGTTATCTACCGCTGAAAAAATTACCTTCACCGCGAAGTAGATCAAATTATAATTTAATAATTGATTATGAAGGAGATCACTACAACTTCAGTGCGGAAGGGATTTTCAGTGAAGAGGATAAGAATATTTTTTCTGATCTGGATGATGCCGACAATAATGGTTATGCAACACACGTAAATGCAAATATCTTCCCGGATTTCGATAAACTCAAACCTGAATTCAAATTACAGTTTCGTCAAATCGGTGATAACTTATCTTTATTTTCCGATCTGCAAAATCCCCTCGATGCGTACGAATTTAACCAGATTCCAGACACCCTTGCCAGTACAATGTATTCCTGTAATGTGAGTATGGATATTCTCAATTTTTATCAACCTTCCATCACTTATAAAAAACTGGCAGCAGAGGATTTTGCAGAACAGGAAAATTGGTCGATCTCTTCCAATATAAAACAGAAGAAGTTTATACCGGAATTGTACTATCGATACTTGAACTGGAAACAAAATTATTATAAAGAAGAAAGAACAGATCAAACAAAGCAGCATGACTTGAAGGTTAGTTATCAACATGCTCAACTAAAAATAGGTGCCGAACATTATTATAAACAAAACATTTTTAAGAATTCTTCTTTTATATTTCATACCAAGTCGGTTAACAATCTGCAACACTGGAATTACTATCTGGAAACGGTAAATACAACCCGGTATGCTGCTAATCTCTCATACCTGAATGTGAGAGAAAAGGTTGAACAATTAAGTATCTTGTCGGATGAAATCTCTCAGACGTATAGTTTAAATACAATGCTTAATATTGACCGGCACAGGATGCAAGTGAAAATTTCCCACAGGAAAAAAGAGGACATAAAACGTAACACAAGCGATGATTTCAATATGGCAGACATTTCTATGGCAAGTACTTTTCTGGAAGATGCTGTTGGAATAAATTCCAGTTACTCACTGAAAAATGTAGAGTTCTATCCTAAGATCAAAGAATTCCAGTACGTTGGTGATGATATGGGTTCCTACGATATAGATACCGTTTATGTGGGTTTCAACCAGGGAGATTACGAGTGGAAAGTGACCGAGATCGATTATGAAAATCCCGATATGTCGGTGGAAGTTAATGCCACCTTGAATTTAAACCTGAATCCCAAACTACTCACAAACTCATTCCTGAAAAAATTCCAGAGCGAAACTTATCTACTGGTTTCCGAGAATTCCACAGAGGATGAAAAAAGAAAGATCTATTTGCTGTCTCCCGATGTTTTAATGAATAGTGAAACAACTATTTACGGTAGGCGTATTATTCAGCAAACTCTCTGGTATGAAATGATAAAAAGAAAATTAACTTCGAAATTTAATTATAAGCAGGAGAGAACTCTGGATAACCGTTATGTAGATGTTAGTGAAAGAAAAAATATAACGAACTGGGAAGGAACTTTGCGGCTTACTTCATTAAAAAATACCAATATCGAACTGATCTATGAAAGCCGTACAGAAGAAGATTCCCGTTACGAATCCAGTACAATTTTAAATTTCTATGCTCTTGATATGAGAAACAGGATGAACGATGATCTTACAATTAATTCTTCATTACATTATTCGCAGGAAGACGGAAACAAGAGCAATGACAGCAATAAGTATCAGATAAAAGCTTATGAGTTAGAGGAGTCTGTAACTTACTTCTTTAAAAGAAAATACAGACTTTATGCCAAAGCCAGTTACAAGAGAAATACACGTTCCGGCTCGACTTTCTTGAGTTTTTTAGCTGACAAAAAAGACGGTGATATATTTAAGTGGAACTTGAATCTGG
>CBFDCX010000178.1:0-4025 GCA_965603415.1 uncultured bacterium | reverse complement strand
ATTATAGAAGAATCTTACAGGAAATATGAAGGATTCTATAGAATTGTAAAACATCACTTTCTGGAAATGGAAAAAAAATTCGGGAAGTTTTTTGTGTATGATATCCATTCTTACAATCATCGAAGAAACGGTATTAAAGCGCCTGTCGACAATCCCTCGAAGAACCCTGAGATAATTCTGGGAACTAATAACATGAGCGAAAAATGGATGCCCCTTGTTTATGAAATTCAGCACAACCTCCAAAAATTTGATTTCTTTAACAGAAACCTGGATGTTCGTATTAATGTTAAATTTGCAGGTGGGCATTTTTCGCGTTGGATTCACAGGAATTTCCCTGATTCTGCCTGCTGTATTGCTATTGAATTCAAGAAAATATTCATGGATGAATGGACAGGTGAACTCGATGAATTGAAACTGAATGAACTCGAAGAAGCATTAGCTTCTACATTGCCAAAGATCGTAGAAAGTTTATGAATTACATGTTCAGCGTATTTAGCTCAGTTGGTAGAGTGTCAGCTTCCCAAGCTGAAGGTCGCGGGTTCGAATCCCGTAACCCGCTCCATTGAAAAATTTATAGAAGAATTCAAGGAGAATTTGAATGGTAGCTCCCAGGTATTTCCTGAGAATAGAAAGTCCTGTTGGTAAATTAATGCTTCTGGCTTCAGAGGATAAATTGCTTGAAATAAAATTCAGCAGTTCAATAAAGAATGATGAGTTATCTGAGAATGTGGAAGAAAATAATGAACTTCCAGTATTTATTGATACAGAAGTACAATTAAATGATTATTTCCGGGGAAAAAGAAATTCGTTTTCTATTCCAATTGTTTTAAATGGAACTGAATTTCAGCAAAAAGTATGGAAGCAATTACAATCGATACCTTTTGGCCAAACGATATCTTACCAGGAATTGGCAGAACGTGTAGGTGATAGTAAGAAAGCCCGTGCTGTAGGCAATGCAAACGGAAAGAACCCCATTCCAATTATCGTTCCCTGCCACAGAGTGATCGCTAAAGATGGTAGTTTAGGTGGTTTTGGCGGAGGACTTCCTATTAAAAGATATCTTCTGGAACTGGAAGGAATAGTTCTAAATTCTTAAAAAGTAGATATCTATTTAACTTTCTCTACCCAGTAATTTGCAATCAGGTGAAGATCGTTTTTAAGTGTCTCACCCATATTAATAGCTGCAGAATAAGTAAGAAATCCGGTGATTCGGAGTCTGTGAAATAAAACTTCATCTTTGTATCTTTTTGTCATGCTGGTCCTGTACCCATGTCTTGATAGAACTTCCTGTGTATCTTCTACAATGTATATATCTGTGCTGGCAACCAATTGAAGTTGAAAGTCTTTTTCTTCGATCACAACCGGTTCTTCTTTTATGGGTTCTATTACCTGTTCTTCAACAGGTTCCGGTGTAACAATTTCTACAGTTTCTACAGGTTTTTCAATTTCTTTTTTTCCACAGCTTACCAGAATGACGATTATAAAAAGAAGGATTAAAGGCATTACTTTTTTCATGATCACCCCCTAAAGCTTTAACATACTCGATTCTATTTAATTCAAAAAAAAGTCAATTTATTATTTTTTTATGCTTAAAATTTAACAAATCTCTAATTAGTTCAACCGTTTCGATTAAACCAATTATATCATTTAAACATTTAAGTTATTTTATCATGTTCAGTATTTTATTCGCTTTTTCGATAAAGGCTGTCAATTCTTTACCGGAGAATTTCTTCTGTTCTAAAAGAGCCAGTTCATGAATGTATTTCACCAGTAGTTCTACTTGATCTTTTTTCCCTTTTTCTGCAAGTTTAAGGATGCTTTTAATAGTATCGTTTGCGGGATTAACAATGAGGGTATGATTCTTAAGCATATCGAAATCGGTGGATTGCTGCAGATAGTTCATCTCCTGGAAACGGCGTGTAAATTCATTAAAAACGATCATTGCCGGAATGTTTTTTGATTTGAGGTGTTTGGTTTCCGCTTTTATCTCGAAGTATGTATTTTTCATAATTTCAGCATAAGCTTCCTCGCCCAGTTTTTCTTTGGCAGATGGTGTTATTTCATATGGTTTGATGTAGGTAAAATCATCCTGCGTCCTAATGAAAGGAGCCAGAATTGAAACTGCTTCCGGATGTTTTTTAATAAATTCACCATAACTGTCTTTACTGAAACTGGTTTCTATTTTTTCATTCAAGGTACTAATAAATATTTTTTGTATTTTATCGGAAATTGTTTTGTTAGCAGCATCCACAACTTCCTTTTTATCTTTATCTATCAGGTTCTCATTTATCTCCGAATCGATGCGGATGAATGAAATATCTTTATTCTTCATCTCTATATCCTGAAACAGGTGGTTATCCAGAATTGAAGAAGAGAAGATCACCTCTATTCCCTGCTCTTTCATCAGCTTAAGGTAGGAAACCTGTGTGTCTTCACTCTGTGCATAATAGATCTTCTGCGGCTTGTCTTTGGATTTATTCCTTTCCTGGTATTCCTTCACGGTTACAAAATCTTCCTGTGAAGATTTGAAGATAACAAGTTCTTTCATTGATTCATTGAATTTTTCATTTGTAAGAATACCATATTTGATAAAGTGGTTAATATCTTCCCAGAATCCTTCATATTTTTTTCGATTAGATTGGAAGATTTCTTTCAAGCTGTCTGCTACTTTCTTAATAATGAACTGAGATATTTTGGCAACCTGCTGGTCTTGCTGCAGAAAGCTGCGGGAAACATTCAACGGGATATCGGGAATATCGATACCACCACGCAGAAGAAGAAGAAATTCGGGAATGATTCCTTTCAGGTCGTCTGCCACAAATACATTATTACAGAATAACTTAACTTTACCGGTATTGATGTCTATCTGGTTTTTGATCTTGGGAAAATATAGTATCCCTTTCAAGTTGAAGGGAAAATCAACATTCAGATGTATCCAGAAGAGCGGATCATTATAATCATGGAATAATTTCTTATAAAATTCTTTGTATTCTTCTTCGGTTACATCTTTTGGTTTACGCAGCCACAAAGCTTCTTTCTGATTAACAATTTCTTTGTTGAATTCTATCGGAAAAGGTGTGAAATTGCTGTATGTTTCAATTAATTCTTTGATCTTGAGATCTTCTACATACTCGTGATTGTCTTTGTTCAAATATACTGTAACTATTGTTCCTGCCACGCTTCTTTTGCCTTCTTTCAGCGAAAACTCAATATCACCTTCGCATTCCCAGTAGGCTGGTTTAGAGTTCTTTTTATAGGAAAGAGAATCGATAGTAACTTTTTTTGCCACCATAAAAGTGGAATAAAATCCCAACCCGAAATGCCCGATGATATTTGCCTGCTTATCTTTAAATTTTTCCACAAAATCTTCTGCACCTGAAAAAGCGATCTGATTGATATATTTCTTCACTTCTGCAGCGGTCATACCAATACCGTGATCTATAACCTCAATTGTGTTCTTTTTCTTATTTACTTTTATTTCTATCTTCAAATCTTTTTCATCAAGATCGGGTTCTATGGCTTTTCTTTTGCTGATAGCATCTACAGAATTGGAAATCAGTTCCCTTAGAAAAATATCATGTTCCGAATAAAGCCATTTCTTTATGATAGGAAAAATATTCTCTGTATGAATGGAAAGTTTTCCTGTTTTATTTGTTTGTTTCGATTCACTCATTTTGACTCCTAAAATTTTATTTAATCTTTGTGGGATAAAATAATCAGAAGCAGTTACATGTCAAAATAAAAAATTAGCACTCCCGTAAAAGGAGTGCTGAATAAGGTCGTAATATAATATATTTTATTCGTTTAGCATCACTCTTACTTTTTCATCTTCATCTGTATCGTCGAAAGAAACCTTAATGATCTCTTCACTGGAAGTAGGTACGAACCTACCAACGTAATCTGCTTTTACCGGCATTTCATGATGTCCCCTGTCAATTAGAATTGCAAGTTGAATCTGCTGGGGACGTCCGAAATCCAGAATTCCGTCGATAGCAGCACGAACCGTTCTACCTGTATAAAGTACA
>CBFDCX010000177.1:0-4030 GCA_965603415.1 uncultured bacterium | reverse complement strand
AATTTTCTCAACTATTTCTGTTATTGCCTGGAGAAGCTGATCCATGCCGGATTTACTGACGGGGGATACTTTAACGATATGTGCATTTCCCAGGAAAGAATCTTTCACAAATTCTTTAAGCTCTTCTTCAGCCAATTCGATCAGTTCTGTATCAACCAGATCTATCTTTGTTAAAACGATTATGCCACGTTTAATACCGAGGATACTCATTATTTCCAGGTGCTCTCTGGTTTGAGGCATTATACCTTCATCTGCAGCGATGATGAACAGTACAAAATCTATACCACACGCTCCAGCTACCATTGTTTTAATGAAATCGGCGTGACCGGGAACATCGATAATTCCCACGCTATTGCCATCCAGTAGATCGAGATGTGTAAAACCCAGATTCATGGTAATGCCTCGCTGCTTTTCCTGTTTATGTGTATCGCAGTCGAAGCCTGTTAAAGCTTTAATAAGTGTAGTTTTACCATGATCCACATGCCCGGCAGTTCCCATTATCAAATGTTTTTTATCCATGTTCACTTCCTAAATCATATTACATTTTACTTTTTTTTTTAATTTGATTTCGTCAAGCAATGATAATATAATTCATTATCAAAAAAATCTTTACACAATGACCAGCATACATTTGTTTGTTTTCTTAGAGAGGATGGAACTGGTGTTTCAGCCGGTCTTCAAAACCGGTAATGGGCAGCTAAAACTGTCTACGGCAGGTTCGATTCCTGCCCTCTCGGCCATTTTAAATAACTTTTTACTTCCCAGCCAATTTTCTTGCTAAAACTACATTGACAGAAATAAACTTAGGTTTTTTTTGTAAAAGGGATAATTTTCATAGGAAAGAAAGGATGTATAGATATTATTCGGTTTTTGTATTGTTAATATTGATTTCATGTACAAATCAGGTTCCGGAATTTAATAAGGAAAATGCCTTTTCTTACTTGGAAGCTCAATGTAATATTGGACCACGTTACCCCGGTTCGGAAGAGATCGTTTTATGCAGGAACCTGATAATTTCCGAATTGAAAAAATTTGGTGCATCCGTTCAGGAACAGCAATTCAATGTAGAAGTGAATGGCATCCAATATAAGGGTGTAAATATCATTGCTGGCTTCTATCCCAGGATGAGCAGACGAATCCTGCTGGGAGCGCATTACGATACACGACCCTGGGCAGATAAAGAAGAAGATCCCGCTCTGCACAACACTCCCATTCTGGGGGCTAATGATGCAGCTTCGGGTGTGGCGGTTTTGCTTGAACTGGCTTCTATTATATCTGAAAAACAACCCCGTCAATATGGAATTGACCTGGTTTTTTTTGATTTGGAAGACATGGGAGAATACAATAAGAACGAAACCTGGTGTTTAGGCTCCAGCTATTATGCTCAAAATTTTTCCGGTATTAAACCCGAGAAAGCAATTATCGTAGATATGATCGGCGATACAGATCTTGAAGTTGAAATAGAATATTTTTCATATCATAACAGTCCAAATCTTGTGAATGAAGTGTGGGATGTAGCTGAAGAAGCTGGCTTTAAAGAATTCAATGCCAGAATAACAAAAAGAATTTATGATGACCATTATCCGCTTATCGTAGCCGGATTCAATGCTATCGATATTATTGATTTTGAATATCCATACTGGCATACTTTGGAAGACACCCCCGATAAATGCTCAGCCAATTCACTGTATGTGATAGGTCAGACCCTGTTAAATTTAATTTATGGGGAAAAATGAAAAAGTTCTTAAGAAATTATTTTACAGAGAATGAACAGAAAATCCTTCTTTTCATCCTGCTTTTTGCTTTTTTGGGTTTAATATTAAAATACGCCGGCTTGATGGCTGGAACTGATCCTATCTCGCCCGACAGTTTGAATTTTGAAAAAGATTATGAAATAAGATATGACTTGAATATTGTAACTAAGGAAGAATTGATCACCATTCCCGGGATCGGTGAAAAAAAAGCAGCAGATATAATCGGCTATAAAGAAACTCAAGGGTTCAGATCAAAACGTGATTTGATGAATATAAAAGGAATTGGTGAAAAATCGTATCTTAAAATAGAAAAATATTTTTACAGCCTGGCTAACGAAGAAGATCTGGAAATATCCGAATCTTTTTCTGAAACAATAGATCACGAAAAGCTCGTAAAGATCGATATCAATAAAGCATCTGTGGAAGAATTGACGCAATTAAAAGGAATCGGACCTACCAAGGCAGAAAAAATAATTGCTTTGAGAAATGAAATGGGTCGTTTTACAAGTATCGAGGATCTTTTGCAGGTAAAAGGCATAGGTTCTAAAACCCTTGAAAAATTTAAAGATCAAATAATTATAGGAGAATGATCATGGCTGATAAAGCTAAGCCCACCCTAACCCTAGCTCAGTTATATGAGAAACAGAACCAACCACTCGACGCATTGGTGATATACCAGCAATTATTAAATAAAGAATATTCAGATGAACTGGATGAAAAGATCAAAGATTTGAAAAATAAAATATTCAACGACAGTTCACTCGAATACAACTCCGTCATCGACAAGATATTTACCACAGAAGATAAAAAGAACTTCAAGATCCTTCCACATGATGAGTACGAGGCTTTTACAGTATCTCAAGCCCAACATACCAACGAGGAAACTTACCCGGAAGAAATGCTGCAGAAACAAACACAAAAAGCTGATACCACCGAACCACTTACAGATGATATTCCTGAAAGTGAACAGGAATTGAAAGAAGAACCAACGATGGAAGTTGCTCCAGATGAAACTGAAGATGTAGCTTCAGAACCAGAACTACAGGAAGAAGATACTGAATCCTTCTCAGAAATACAAGATGAATCCGAAATTATTTCTGATGAAGAAATTACACCTGTTAGCTACAAACAGGAAATGGAGATATCAGATGAATCCGGTACAGAAATGGATATCGGCATGGAATCTACGGAAGACACTCTAATAGAAGAAAGCCGGGATACTGAAATTCCTGCAATGGAACAAATAACTGAAGAAGATCAACTTGATGAAATACCGGAAACCGTAAGCGAAACAGACCTTGCGGCAGAGATTGAAAAAGAACAGTCTGCAGATACAACTGAACCTGAAATTGAACAATCTGAGAACATATCTGAATCCGAAAGTATAGCAGAACAAGATCAGGCAATAGAAATGGAAACTGAAATTGACGAATCTTCTTCGGAAGTTGAGCCTATTGAAGAATCTGTAAAAGAAGAAGAAATTGAAGAAGAAATAAAACCGGAATCAGAAACAGAACTACCAGGAGAAAAGACTTCTGAAGTAGAACCAGAAATTGAACCCATACAACCCTTAACAGATATCGAGGAAAAACTGCATACTCCAGAAGGAGCAGATGTCTTGGACCTTTTGAAAGATCTGAAAAATATTGATGCAGAGTCTCTAAACGATATCCTTATAGAGAATCTGGGAGAAGATAGAACTTTAGACGAAGTTAAACTTTCTGATGTCCATTACGCGCTGGAACTGTTAAAAAACACCGATGAAATTTAAGAATAAAACCTTTAATAAATTATGCATTAAATGTGGAAAAAAATGTAAACAACCGGAAACCATAATTCTTCTGGGCTGTCCGAATTTTGAATTAAAACCACGGCAGCTCGAAATCAGGTTTTCATACAGCAGGAAAAATGAGAATTATAACCGGAAGATTTAAAAAAGCACATCTTTTTTCCGTTCCGGGAAAAACGTCACGTCCCACAACTGATTATACAAAAGAAGTTATTTTTTCCATCCTGCACGATTGTATAGATAAAAAGGTGCTCGATCTTTATGCCGGCAGCGGCTCTCTGGGTTTGGAAGCAATAAGTAGAGGTGCATCGTCTGCCGTTTTTGTCGATCTTTCGAATAAAGCAATCACTACAATAATTCGTAATATCAATAAACTCGGATGTAAAGATAACTGCTTGATAAGGAAAAAAAAAGTTTCTGTTTATCTAAATAATTCTCCGGAAAAATATGACCTGATATTTATGGATCCACCTTATAAAAAAAAATT
>CBFDCX010000176.1:0-4049 GCA_965603415.1 uncultured bacterium | reverse complement strand
GGGGAATTGGTCGAAATGGCAGGTGGCGACAACATTTTTTCTCAACTCCCGCGTGATTATAGTCGTATCGATCCGGAAAAAGTCATCGAAGCTGATCCTGATATCATCATTCTAACATATCCTGGGGTTACAAGTGAGCAGATCAAGAACCGCAAGGGCTGGGAAATGATAACTGCCTGCCGGAATAACAGGATATACACAAATACTGAGATCAATCCAGATTTGATTGTACGTGCATCTCCCAGAATTATAGAAGGGCTTAAAATTCTACAGAAGGTATTCAATGAGACGGACTAACAGGTTTCTGATCCTATTTCTTTTATTTTTCGTTTTTTTGCTTGCAATTTATCTAAAGTTGGGGAATCCATCTGCTAATATAATCTATTCCGTGCGCTTACCACGCTTGATGCTGGCATTTCTCACCGGATTTGTTCTGGCAGGAGTGGGGCACTCTTTCCAGGTAATGCTGAATAATCCCCTTGCTGAACCATATATTCTGGGAATATCTTCGGGAGCAGCTTTTGGCAGTATTCTGGCTGTGATACTTGGACTGCATGTTTTAATGCCGGTCTTTGGATTTATCGGGGCTTTTCTCACAATGTTCCTTGTCTGGTTCCTGGCACATATCGGTGGATTCTTCAATAAAACAAAACTGCTGTTATCCGGTATAATTGCAGGTATGTTCTTTTCTGCTCTCATTTCGTTGTTGATGTACCTGAACCAGCAAGAAATCGGCAATATAATCAACGTGTTAATGGGTAACCTGGGTAGAATTTTCAGTCGGGATGAATGGGTATATTTCATAATTGTATTTATTATTTCTTTGTTGTTGATGGCTTATCTTTTCCTGCTTTCCGGTAAATTAACAATTCTTACTACGGGAGATCTGGTAGCTACAAGCTTGGGGATCGATGTTAAGAAATTGCGCAGAAAGATATTCATCATCAGCTCACTGCTCACCGGTATCACAGTAGCTTACGCAGGGATCATCGGTTTTATTGGTTTGGTGGTTCCTCATATAATCCGCATGATAGCAGGCGGCAATAAACGTTTCGTAATGATATTTTCTGCGTTTGCAGGAGCTTTCCTGCTTATCCTGTGTGATCTGGCAGCAAAACATATAGCCAGCATCGAAGTACCGGTTGGCGTTATCACAGCTTTTATCGGCTGTCCGTTCTTTTTATTTATTATGGCAAAGAGTAAATGATGAAATAATAAACGTTCCCAAAGAAGGCTTTGGGAACGAGTTTGTAACTCGTTCACTCTTGAACGAGAAATAAAGTGTTCTTTAGATTTGCATAGAGTGGGATGAGAAAAAAAAATGTTCCCAAACCAGTCTTCATCCCGTGTGCTTCGGGATTACGCCTTGGCAGGGAGGACTTCCACGCAATGCCGCATGGCGTTGTGGGAACAGGTTAGTTGTTTAGTGAAACTATATCGTAATATTTACTTCTTTGATCTCTTTGTAATGTTCCAGATGTTCTTTTATTTCTTCGACTACATTATCACGGTATTTATCGAATTTTGGTATTTCTAGGTCTATGATGGCAACTCCATTCTCAAAGCCGGCATATTTCACCATCTTCAATGTAATGATATCTTCACCAACTTGCGGATAAATGACTTTCTTTAATTCTTCGATAATAGTTTCTTTATTGAACTTATCTGCTTCAGCCAGATTGTGTTTAACTTCATAATCTTTTATTGCCTTGCGAAGAGTATCTACTGCCAATACAGAACAATGCATCTTAACAGGTGGTAAACCATCGAGTGCATCAGCTGCTTCTTTCCAACCTATTTTCTTGGCTTCTTCCAGCCTTTTTCCCATAGCCATATCTGTAATAATGGAAGCAGTTGCAATATTGGATGCACAGCCGTATGATTGGAATTTAATATCTTCTATAACTTGTGTTTTGGCATTAACCTTTAAATAGATCGAAACCTGGTCGCCGCAAGCTGGACTGCCTTCTGTTGCCGTTGCATCAGGATTCTCGATCTTCCCGATATTATGAGGTTTCATAAAATGATCTAATACTTTTTGTGAATATTGCATTTCTACTCCTTGTTATACAATGGACTTCTAGAGCGCAATTCTTTCACGATCTCAGCAAGTTTTTCCACTGCATAATCTATTTCTTCTTTTGTATTATATCGGCTCAAAGTGAATTTCATGGAGCTATGGGACTGTTCATGATTTCTTCCCATTGCCATCAGTATATAATTAGCCTTAAGCCCCTGAGATGCGCAGGCACTTCCCGTAGCTACCGAAATACCAGCCATATCCATCATTAGCATAATAGCTTCACCCTCGATATAATCGAATGATACATTAATGTTGTGTGGTGCTCTACCTTTACCACGGGGTCCGTTCAAGAGAGTGTAAGGAATTGTTTTTTCAATTTTTTGCAGCAGGTAGTTGGAATGCTCTCTCAAGTATTTTACATTTTTCTCAAAATCTGAAAATGTCAATTCCACAGCTTTGGCAAAACCGGCGATATTTGCCATACTCACAGCACCTGTCTGATGGTTGTCCAATCTGTTGATACCATGAATTACTGATCCTAATATCACACCTTTTCTTTGATATAAAGCACCAACGCCTTGCGGACCGTGAATTTTGTGGGCACTGATGCTCATCAGGTCTATGCCAAGTTCATTCACATCGATGGGAAGTTTTCCATAAGCCTGTCCGGCATCTACGTGCATCACTATCTTATGATCGGCTGTATCGAGTATTTCCCTGATCTTTTTGATAAGTTGGATCGAGCCAACAGTATGATTTACAAAGGTCGTCATGAACAATACCGTATCAGTGCGAAGAGCTTTTCTTAATTGCTCCAGGTTGATAAAACCATCTTCATCAGTTTCCAGGTAGGTAACGTCGAAACCGCTTTTTTCAAAAAAAGCTGCATTGGTGAGAAGATCGGGATAATCGATCACAGAAACAATAATATGGGTACCATGTTTGGCATTCTCAGAGAGAAACCCTTTAATAGCAATATTATTTGCTATTGTACCGCTGCTGGTGAAGTGCATTTCTGATGTATTTGCGCCAATTGAATCGGTAATTATTTTTTTAAAACCTTCCAGTTCCTTAGCCGCTGTACTGCCCTCCAAAACGAAATCAGCCGGGAAGATAAATTTGTCTTTTAAGTATGGCATCATAGCTTCTATCACTTCCGGAGCTGGTTGACTTGTTTTACAATTATCGAAATAATATTTCTTCACAATTTCTCCTATAATTTAGCTATTATCTGATCGAGTTTGATGGAGTCGAAATACTTTTCCAGGTGATTTTTTATCTCATCCCAGAGTTCGTAAAAACCACAGGGAAAACCAATACAATGCTGCATTTTTACCGGATCACCTTCACAGAATGATCTCATATAACTTTCATCGACTGCTTCCATGATATCTTTTAATGAGATTTCATTTATATTGCTTCCAAGTAAATATCCGCCTTGAGCACCGTGTGTACTTATCACGAGTCCGTTCTTTTTCAATTTGCGGAAAAGCTGTTCTACATATTTACGGGGAAGCTTCTGATTAGCGCAAATTTCCGTGATAGAAATTGGCTTTTCAGATGAGCTTAAAGCCAGCTCTGAAAGTGCTCTTACAGCGTATTCGGTTTTCGTAGAAATATGCATTTCTTATCTCCCTAGGAGATAACATATAAAAATAGTATGAATTGGCAAATCTTTTTTTTAGAAAAAAGGAGAATATGATAAAAATCAATAAATTAAGCCTGGCTTACCAGGATAAAAAAGTGATAGAAGATCTTTCCATAGATTTTCTGGAGGGAGAATTCTGCACCCTTCTGGGACCAAATGGTGCTGGTAAATCCACATTGCTGAAAGCTATGATCGGTTATATGGAGCCATTTACAGGAGATATAGAGATCAATGGAACTACAATGAAGAAATGGCACCGTCAGGAACTGGCAAAGCAAATCGCCATTATTCCGCAGGATTTCCAGTTACAGTTCGATTACACAGTAGAAGAACTCGTTCTGATGGGAAGATTTCCCTATCTGGGCTACTGGCAGAATT
>CBFDCX010000175.1:0-4057 GCA_965603415.1 uncultured bacterium | reverse complement strand
TTAAAGAACTTTATATCTCATTTCTGCATGCCACTCTCATACCGGACAGCACCAGTTACCAGGAAGATAAAAAATATACAGATAAATTCCTTGTTGTTCATAAAATCGGTTGGACGCCTAATAATAAATTTGAACTTTTCCTGGGCGAAGAAGTTATTTACGGCAACCGGAATATCGAGGTGAGTTACTTGTTACCTATAACGTTCTGGCGAGCTACGGAGCATAATCTTGCCGACCGTGACAACGTGCTGATATTTGCAGGAATGAATTGGAAACCGATCAATAAAAATCTTATTTATTTTAATTTTATTTTGGATGAACTGCGAAAAAGCGAGATTTTTAGAGATTGGTGGGGAAACAAATATGCATTGCAGATGGGAAATTCCTATACTTTTAACCAACAAAAAAATTTGAAGTTAAGTCTGGAATTTACAGCGATCCGACCCTGGCTATACACGCATTACATCTTGCATAACAAGTTTTCTCATGACGGAATAGGATTAGGATTTCCGGAAGGAAGCAACCTGATACAGTTCGCTGCAGAGTTCAATTTTGATCTTAGACAGAACTTGAATATAAATCTGCTTTCAGCTTTTACAAGGCAGGGAAGTGTAGGCAACGATTTCAGTATAAATTATGAAACACGTGATAAATCAAAAGATAACGATACACATTGGCTGGAAGGAGAAATTACTAACAGACTTTCCATCTGCCCTGTGATAACCTGGCAGCCACTTTCCCATCATAAACTAAAAATAGGCATGAACATTTCACAAATTGATGAAGAAGATTTTGAAGAAGAATTAATGATCAGTTATCAGGCAATTTATTAATGAATTTAATTATACTGATCTTCTCCCTTTTCCTGATAATTCTCGGATTGGGCATCCTGCGAGACTGGAAAGTAAAATCCCCCGTACAAAACACATATTCCATTCTGATAGCCTGCCGTAATGAAGAAAACAATTTACCTGAATTATTTCAAGCTCTCAGAAAGATAGAATACCCGAGCGACAAATACGAGATAATTATCGTGGATGACGCATCTGATGATGATTCTTTCAGTCTGATC
Organism: uncultured bacterium; assembly: GCA_965603415.1. Classification (GTDB taxonomy): domain Bacteria; phylum Cloacimonadota; class Cloacimonadia; order Cloacimonadales; family TCS61; genus JACNIV01. The sequence continues at coordinate 2,985 of CBFDCX010000175.1, read as the reverse complement.
AGCAAATTCTGTACTGATTTAAAAAATGCGAAATGTTTTCGTTTTAAAGAAAAGAATACCGAATATTTTGGTAAGAAAACCGCTCTCAAAAAAGCTGCTGATAATGCCATTTACGATTTTCTATTCTTTACAGATGCCGATTGCTTTCCACAACCAAATTGTTTAAAAAGTTATAATAAATACATCTCCGATAAAACCGGTATGGTAGTAGGAAATTATGAAGAGCAAAATGCATCGAGCTTCAGGATATTTTCCAACCGAATGTCTTTTGCCATTTATGCAGGAACAATTGGATTAAATTGTCCTTTCAGTGCCGCTGGTGGCAACATGATCGTACGTAAGCAAGTATTCATGGAAGTTGGTGGTTATGATAAAATTAAACAACATATAGCTGGAGATGATAAACTGCTTCTTAACCTGATAAAGAAAACAAATTGGCAGATCGCTTACAATCCGGAATCGGTTATACAGACAAAAACAATATCAGATAAGGAATATTCCCACCACCAGCAAAAAAGGCGTTACGGAAAGTTCGGAATGTCTTCATTTGGCTTTAAGATAATATCGCTTTTGATCTTATTGATATATTTATATATCCCTGTGAGATTCTTTGTTTTCAAAGATTGGATAAGTATCTTGGTTTATCTGTTCGGAGCTCTTCTTTTCTGGATGATGAACCTTGCAAAGCATAAATTTAGATTCAGAATAATCGATCTGATCTTCATTTTGATCTATCCTTATTACTTGATTATATATTCAATCTTAGGAACTTTCGGTACCTGGAATTGGAAGAACTAATCTGTGAGTTCAGAAATTGTGACGAACTTATAACCCATCTCGCGAATATCTTTAACTAATATATTTACAGCTTCCACAGTTACACTGCGGTCTCCACCACCATCATGCAATACAATGATCGAGCCGGGTTTAAGTTTTTTTAAAACCTTTCCTAAAATTTCATAGGAATGAGCATATTTGAAATCTTTCGGTCCGATATCCCATAAGATCATCTTTTTTTTCATTTTTTTCAATAAATATATTAACTGAAATGAAGTCCTGCCAAAAGGCGGTCTGAAATAAACAGGTTGACTGGCTCCTACTTGTAGAATTTGTTTATCGGTTTCTTCTATTTCGCTCCTGAGCCATTTGAGTGATCTACAGCGCATGGTTTTATGAGAATAGGAATGATTTCCCACTTCATGACCATCGGAGATTATCCTGCGTACGATGTCTGGATTTTGTTTAACATTCCCTCCTGTTAAAAAGAAGGTTGCTTTTATGGAATATTTGGCAAGTATATCAAGGATCTGATCGGTGTAAGGATCCTGCGGACCATCATCAAAAGTTAAAGCTACAGACCAATTTTTTCTATTCCCATGCCGTATGATCATCCCTTTCATTTTCTTCCCTTTCTCTATATATAATCTAATTAGTTGACTATTTATCGCAACTTCTTAAATTCGGGATTGATTAAGAAAGAATATTGGCTGTAAGGTCAAGAATTTTAAAGAAAGATTCATGAAAAAAATATTAAAGAATAGAGTAATATATGTTGTTAAGCTTATCATAACATTAACAATTTTATTTTTCATATTCCGCAAAATTGACTTTCAAATGCTGCTTTCTACATTTAAACATATCAGGCTTTGGATCATTGCAGTAATAATATTAACAGCCAGTATTAAGATACTGATAGAATACAGAAATTGGGGACATTATCTCAAGATCGATCCACAATTTTCACCCAAAAGATCGGAAATATTCAAATCCCTTATGATTGGTCATTCATTGCGCTTTCTGCTGCCGGGCGGTCATGGCGTAATAGGTAAGATGTATTTCGTAAATAACAAGAAAATGATGACTTTTATGTCGTTGGGAGTAGAAAAATTTTTCCAGATCTGGATTAATTTTGTATTCGCCAGTTTTGCTTCGATCTTTTATTTCAGACACAAATCAATTTTTCCCACCATACTCATATTCATTTTTATTCTTGCTTTCCCTTTCCTGGTTTATCTAATAAAACATATACAACATAACAGCAAATTTGAAGTGTATTTTAAACAATATTTGAAAATTGTTCCACGTATATGTTATATGCAGGGAATTTATATGGCTCTCACGATTTTACAATATTATCTCATCCTGAACATTTTTTCTGAATTTCACCCCTTCTCAGCGATCATATCAATTCCGCTCATTTTGTTTGCGAACGTGATCCCAATAACTTATGCAGGATTAGGATTAAGGGAAAAATTTGCGATGGAAGTACTCTCTAAGTATGGAATCTCCCCAGAGGTAGCTATTACAGCTTCTTTAACTGTATTTATTTTTAACTCAGTATTACCAGCTCTGGTCGGTGTTTATTGCATTTTAAGAAGAAAATCGATTAGTTCTTAATACCTTTTCTTTCAATTCTTAGTTTCACACTTTCACCACAATTTCTACATATAGGAATTTCTTTTCTGTCTCTTAGAATCTGATTTCTGATCTTCTGGATTTTCTCGTTTTTCCATAGTAGAGAGAGAGGAGTTTCTTTAATACTTCCGATTTTATATTCCACATCTTTATCGAAACAGCAAATTGCTACTTCACCATCCCAATTAACCACTGCATTTGTCCAGATGCGACGACAGTGGTTTTTTATCCCGTATTTTAGTTCAAATTCTTCACCTTCTATCTTGTATCTTCTATATTTAGGATTTTCAGGTAGGAATTTTACAATATCATCTTTGGAATAAATCTGCACTGTTTTCAGTTCCAGGTTATCTACTTTCAATTCTTTGGCAAGTTTTCGAATCTCATCAATCTCATGTTCATTATGCTTCATTACCAGGAACTGCCAGCGGATGAATGGTGTTTTTGAATTTAGTTTCTTTTTAGCATCTACTATCTTATTCACGTTTTCAATCACAGTATCAAGTTTACCATTAATCCTGTATTTGTTATATGTTTCCTGGGTAGTTCCATCCAGAGAGATTATTAAAG
>CBFDCX010000174.1:0-4083 GCA_965603415.1 uncultured bacterium | reverse complement strand
GTTATTTTCTGGGATAGATCAGGTTGTACCAAAATAGCAGCATCGGAAATAATAAGAAGTTTATGATATCTGGGAACTTGCATAATAACAATATGGGTAAGAAATTCTCCTGTTTCTACTAATCCATATTGTTTATCTAAAATAGCATGCAAATAATCAGCAGAACTGATAAATCCTTTCATCAATATATCTGCTTTTTCAGATCTAACTATTTCAACTGATTTCGCTGCTATTTTTGCTGGCTCATTCTCATCCACAATATTCCATAAAGTTGGACATATTCCATTTTGCTCGGATAATTTTAGAATTTCTTCTTTATCTCCAACCAGAGTTGCTTCTATAAATCCTTCGTTTACACTTTCTGCTACCGACTGAATAACTGAAGAAGCATTACCGCCAGCTACCACAAGTTTTCGTTTGGTATTCTTTACTCTTTTTGTAATTTCATTTAACGATCTAATTTCTTTCACGTATTGAACCCTAGAGAATTTGATTAATTGTTTTTAGAAGTTCCGTTGGTTCTAACGGTTTAGAAACATACATATCAGCTCGATGTTCTTTTGCAAGTCGTGATGCAAGATCTGAACCGACAAGTTTATTATCGATACTACTCACGATAATAACAGGTATTTGAGAGGTTTTAGGATTTTTTTTAAGCTCATAACATATAGAATATCCATCTTTGTCGGGAAGTGTAATTTCAAGAAGAATCAGATCCGGGGAAAAAGCCTGTGCCATTTTCTGTGCTTCAATACCACTCTCTGCTACAAACACTTCAAAATTATTTGATAGCAAAACCTTTTCCATTCCTGATACAAAATCCTCATCACAATCAGTAATAAGGATTTTTTTCTTTCCTGTTAGTTTTAGTAAATTAAATCTTTTTTTTTTTAGTAACTTCTTAACTTTAAATAATAGTTCATCTTTTTCTACAGGTTTTTCCATAAACTCATCAGCTTTATGGCAGTAAGCAATTACATCGGCATAACTGTTACCCTTTTTTTTACTCATAGAAGTAAGGATAATAACAGGTATTTGAAAAGTTTCAGGAGTTTCTTTCAATTCTCTGCAAATTGAAAAACCATCTCCATCCGGGAGCATAATATCCAATATGATCAGATCCGGTTTTTCTGATTTTGCTTTCGTGAATCCTTCCCTACCGTTTGCTGCTACCGAAACATTATAATCTTTGCTTTCAAGAATGATTTGAATCGATGTTCGAAAATCCGAATCATCGTCGATAAGCAGGATTTTAAAATTAAGCATACTTGTGAATTTTTTCCAGTAGTTGCTCGGGTTTTATAGGCTTTGGAATGAACTCATCCACTTTGTGATTTGTAGCCAGGGTTTTGGCAAAACCAGGTTCACTCAATTGAGTAGTGAAAGCAGTAACCATAAGAATGGGAATATTAAATGTCTTTTTATTAGATTTCAATTCACGGCAAACAGAAAATCCATCTACATCCGGAAGAATCGGATCAATGACTATCAGTTGCGGAGACATGGTTTTTACCATCATTATCCCACCTTTTCCGGTATCAGTGGTTTCAACTTCATAATCTTTTCCTTCCAGAGTTTTTCGCATGGAACGCATAAAATCATGATCACTATCTATGAATAATATCTTTGGCTTATCGGAAAATTCCGAACTGATAGCCTTGCTTCGAGTCATCAAACCATGAACTCGAGCGATCAATTCTTTTGGATCTATGGGTTTATCCGCAAATTCATCTGCCTGATGATGAAGAGCAATTTTTTCTGCATATTGCTTTTGAGCTTTCTTATCACTTATGGAAGTTAGAATCAGGATGGGAATCTCAAAGAAATCAGTGTTTTCCTTAATTTCTGTACATAATGAAAAACCGTCATAATCTGGAAGCATTATATCCAGAATGATCAAATCGGGTTTTTCCTTTTTCAACATCAACCTGGCTTCTCTTGCATTTGCTGCGGCTACTACATCATATCCTCTGAATTTGAGTATTTTTAATGTGGCTTCACGAAAATCTACATCATCATCAATCATTAAAATCTTACCTTTCATTTTTTTCCTCCTTTATTTCTGGTAAAAGAATTGAAAAAACCGTTCCTTTACCTGGTTCGCTTGTTACTTTGATCTCTCCTGAATGAGCATCAATAACTCTCTTTACAATACATAAACCCAAACCAGTTCCATCCGTTCTATTATGCGGATTAATCTGATAAAACTGATCAAATATAAATGGTAGTTCCTGATGAGAAATTCCAATTCCGGTATCAGAAATAATCACTTTCACATACCCGTTTTCCATTTGTGCTGTGATATTTACTTCTCCACCATCTATATTATACCTGATACCATTTTCCACTAAATTAAGAAAAACCTGCTCCAGGGTATTTGCGTTGCCGGATATTAATGCCAGATTTTGGGGAATATCCATTTTTATTGTTACATTATTTTGTTTAGCTAATGATTGCAAAATATCCGGGATTTTGGATAGGATTGGAATTAAATCTGTTGGCTTTAATACAGCCACCAGCTTATTTGCATCAATTTTGGCAAAGTCGAGCCATTCTTTAATAAGTTTTATAAGTTCATCAATACGGATTTTTGAGCGAGTCATTATATTTTTTTGTTCTTCAGAAACAGCGCCCACCATACCACCGAGAATTACTTCAAAATATTGTTGAACAGCAACCAGCGGAGTTCTAAGCTGATGTGAGACCATACTGATGAAATTTTCTTTCATTCTATCTTTTTCTTCACGTATTCTATTTGTTTCGAGAATTAATTTCCGTCTTTTCAAAGCTCTGCCGGTAACTAATCGGAGTTCATCAAGATTGAATGGTTTAGGTAAGAAATCGTATGCTTCCCTTTTTATAGCTTCTACTGCAGATTCTATCGTAGCATATCCGGTTATGACTATTGAGACGATCGTCGGATCGATCTTTTTTATCTCTTCCAGAACTTCCATGCCGCTCATCACGGGCATTTTAAGATCCACAAAAACAAGGTGTGGTTTGAATTCCCTGATCTTCTTTAATCCTGCAATACCATCATTAGCAATATCAACCTGATAACCATCTTTAAGGAAAACCTGATGACAGGAATCACACATATGTTGCTCATCATCAATTATTAAAACCTTAGCATTTTCCGTTTTCATGCTATAATACTACGGCAAGATCTGTACCATAAAATTATTAGTAAAATGGAAGTGTCCTAAGTTTCTAAATTGGAATGAATTACATTTTGTCCTTATTTATATTCAGGAAAAGTTAATGCTGAAGTAGTATAAATTTCTGAGGATTTTATCCTCAATAATGGGTAATTAATCTCCAGATGTTAATTTATATTTTTCTATCTTCTGACGTAATGTTTTACGATCGATTTTCAGCAGATTTGCTGCTTTACTTTTATTCCAATCACATTCTCTTAAAATTTTTATTATATGTTCTTTTTCAGCAGAAGCTAAAGTAGTGGAACAATTTTTTGAACTAACAAATGAAAAATGAAAAATATCTGATGGCTCTATAATATTCCTTTTGGCAAGTACAACTGAACGTTCGATGGTATTTTGCAATTCCCTTACATTTCCGGGCCAATCATAATCAATAAGAGCCTGCATAGCCTTTGGAGAAATGGCTCTTATTTTTTTTCCTCTTTTTTGGTTATATTTATTCAGAAAATAATTTACAAGGGAAGGGATATCATCTTTTCTAACCCGAAGCGAAGGTAAATTTATAGGTATCACAGCTAACCTGTAAAAAAGGTCTTCGCGGAATGTACCTTCTTTAATGCCTTTGACAAGATCTACATTTGTTGCTGATATAATTCGAACATCAATTTTTATTGTCTGGTTACTTCCAACTTTCGTAATTTCACTTTCCTGAATTACTCGCAAGAGTTTCCCTTGAATATTTGTACTTAAATTTCCAATTTCGTCAAAAAAGAGAGTTCCAGTATTCGCTAGTTCAAATTTTCCATGTTTAGAAGCAATTGCTCCTGTGAAAGAACCCTTAACGTGTCCAAAAAGTTCACTCTCAAAAAGTGTTTCCACCAGGCTTCCACAATCTATAGTTACAAAAGGTTTATTTTTTCGT
>CBFDCX010000173.1:0-4122 GCA_965603415.1 uncultured bacterium | reverse complement strand
CATTGATCTTACGTATTTCCAGTGGTGTGATCCCGCAAATCTCGGCAATTTCATCCATCAGGGATTCCTGGGCAAAAATAACCTGCGGTGAACCGAATCCCCTGAAAGCTGCTGTGTATGTGTTGTTTGTGTAAACTCCTTTTACATCGGTGAGTACATTTTCGATCTCGTAAGGTCCGGTTGCCTGAACTACAGAACGCCAGGTCACAAAGAAAGTTTGAGAAGAATACGCTCCGCTATCTGCCAGGATGTTTATCTTCATTGCTTTCAGTTTACCATCGTTATTGAAACCGACTTTATAGTTCATTATATATGGATGCCGTTTATAACTTTCTTTAAGCGAATCTTCACGAGTGTAGGTTATTTTTACGGGCTTTCCTGTTAGTTCGGAAAGCAAAGCAGCCCGGCAGGCAATGTTATTAATGATATCATCTTTACCGCCGAAAGAACCTCCCAGAGTTGAACCGAACACATTCACCTGGTTAAGTTTCAATCCCATGAAAAGAGCTACAACCTTGCGGGTAGTGAATGGATTCTGGATGGAGCCGTAAACCTTGTAACCTTTTGTTGTGTGATCTGGAACAATTGTAACAGATTCCAGTTCAATATAGGCATGTTCATGAAATCCGGTGCGGTACTTTCGTTCTATTACACGGTCGGATTTGGAAAAACCCTTTTCCACATCACCTTTAATGAGCGGATAATGAACCATGATATTGCTTTTATATTCAGGGTGGATCAATCGGGCACCCGGTTTAACAGCTTCTTCAATATCGGTGAGAGGATCGTAAGGCTCATACTCAACCCGAATTGCATCAACAGCCTCATAAGCCTGTTCTTTTGTGGTGGCGGCTACAACTGCTATCACATCTCCTGTAAAGAAAACTTCGTCATTTACAATTGGAAGGTAATCCCTGCGAATGGGTCCTACTTTCTTTTCTCCGGGAACGTCTTTATACAGTCCGATAGCTTTTACACCGGGCATTTTTTCGGCATTAGAAATATCGAGTTTTGTTATCTTTCCTGCGGGAATATCTGTGTAGTGAACAGCTCCATAGAGCATACCAGGGAATTTGAGGTCGTCACCATAAATGGCTTTACCGGTAACTTTTTCGTAGCCGTCAACGCGCCTGACTCTTTTTCCAATTACGTTTTCCATAACACATCCTTATCTTTTATATAATAAAGAAAAACCATTATTATTCAACTTTAGATTAATGTTTAGAAACGTTAGTTACTCCTTGAACGTTTAGACTTCATAGTAAGTCGCGCCTTCTATACTTACATAAAACGAATTTTTCTTATTATTAAATGATGTCAATTATTTTTCAATAATTTGGCGTTCACCGAAAAAATTTCAAAGTCATTGCATTTTTTTCATTTTGAAGAATAATAAAAAGGATTTTTAAACCAGAGGCAGGTAAGCATTAATCTTCATTTCTTTTGTACCGACAAAAGAAACGAAACAAAGAAAAACTCCCGGCGAATATAAATTACTAAAATTGGCAAACATCACTAAAAAATCTTAACTCGTTATTTTCTCATTCTGGTTACCAAGCCCCAGCTTGGTAACCTCTAAAAAATGCGTATCAAAGCTGGGGCTTTGATACGAGAGAGTAAAAACAACTCAAACAGAAGATTTTTCCTAACGCTTACTTATTACCAATTTCTTAACGCAATTTACATTATGCCGATTTTAATAAAAAAGAACGCATTTCAAACTAAAATAATTTCCTATACTTTTAAGATGAATAAAATTAATATTATGTAGAGTCTCTTGCAACTAATTTTTAACGGATTTTTTGTTTCCAAGATAAAACTTCAAAATGAGAGAATTAAAAAGCGGGGTAATTTCACCCCGCTCATTTAAGTTTATTATTTCTTTGGTAGAACAATATTTGAAACAATAGCCACCAGTCCACCGGTTGTGATGGGAGAACCGAAAACCCTCTGGATAATAACCGGCATCTGATTCAGGAATGCGGGAACCAACTGAACACCCAATCCCAATCCAAAGGAAATGGCCATGATCATCATTGCCCTTCTATTGATAGGCTGAGAAGCAATTATCTTGATACCTGCAGCGGCAACCGTTCCAAACATAATGATGGTGGCACCGCCAAGTACGGGTTTAGGCATTTGCTGGAATACACCCCCGATAACCGGGAAAAGACCAAGTATTACCAGGAAACCGGCAATATATATTCCCACATAACGGCTGGCTACCCCGGTAAGTTGGATAACTCCATTGTTCTGGCTGAAAGTTGTATTGGGAAAAGTATTGAAAGTGGCAGCTAGAGCAGAATTAACACCATCACCCAGAATACCGCCTTTGATGCGTTTGATATAGATATCACCTTCAATAGGTTCACCCGAAACCATCGAAGTTGCTGTGAGGTCGCCAATGGATTCTATGGTGGTGATAAGATAAATGAAAGCGATTGGAATAAAGGCTGCCCAGTTGAAACCAAATCCATATTTAAAAGGAATTGGAACGCTAATAACAGGAAGGTCTTTCAAACCGCTCAGATCTATTTTTCCAAGAAATATTGAAACAATATATCCTACTACCAATCCTATTACGATAGAACTCATGCGCAAGAACTGATTTTTACTTCTGTTCAACAGAATTATCACTATCAAAACAAGAAAAGCCAGACCCAGGTTTTCAAATGAAGCAAAAAATTCCGGTTTGTTATCCAGAAGCCATTGACCGCCTGCCATATCCGTGATCCCTACTTTGATAAGGCTCAATCCGATGGTGGTGACCACGATCCCTGTAACGATGGGAGTAATTACCTTCCTGAGATGATGTAAAATACGACTGAGGAACATTTCGATGAACGCACCTAAGAAACAGATACCGTAAATAACAGAGAGAATTTCTCTGGGTCCGCCACCCTGATTCTTTACAATAAAACCTGCTGCCAATATAGAACTCAGGAAAGCGAAACTGGTTCCCTGGATACTCAAAAGTCCTGATCCGATAGGTCCAACGCGCTTAACCTGGATATAAGTGGCAACTCCCGAAACAATGAGTGACATGCTGATAAGGTAGGGAACTTCTTTGCCCAAACCCAGCACTCCACCAATTATCAGCGTGGGCGTGATAATTCCTACAAAAATTGCCAGCAGATGCTGAAGTGCCGCAAAAATGGAATCCCAAACCGGTGGCTTGTCAGTTAAACCATAAATAACATCACTTTTCTTGTTCATGCAATACTCTCCTTTCTTGATTTATTTTTTAAATGGATTTGCGAATGTAAAAAAAATAGTTTTTTAATTTATTCATCACAAAGTATAAATTTATAATTACTTATATATGTCAAATATTTTATTAGGAAAATCAGAAATTTTGGGGCTCAGATATTTTAATACACTTGACTCTTGAATTTATAAATAACTTTTGTGTAATAAGATAAAAAGTGAATTAAGGAATAATAATCAATGATGATAATAAGCAAAGATCTAACAAGGTCATGAACACGGATCCCAGCAGCACCGCTTACAAAAGTCTGTCCTTTTCCTTACATTACGCTTACCAACTGGGACCGGTTATGGCAGATGTTGGATCGATTAAAGCAGGAAAGAACAAAGCCTTCGAGCGTTCTAAGTAATCAAAATGCAGGAAAGTCAGAAACAATTTAAAAGACCACCCAGAAGATATCAACCGAAGGGGCTTTCGATTCTCTATGAAGATCGGGATATCCTGGTTGTGGATAAGATAAGCGGTCTTTTAACGGTGAGTAGTGAGAAAGTGATAGACAATACAGCTTATTATTTCTTGAATGAATACGTGCGCAAAGGCAATCAGAAATCAAGAAATCGGGTGTTTATTGTGCATCGTCTGGATAGAGATACTTCCGGTGTTATCGTGTTTGCCAAGAATGAGAAAGCCAAGCGTTATCTTCAGGAAGAGTGGCAGGGATTTGAAAAAAAGTATTATGCCCTGGTACATGGAACAATGCCGGATAAGAAGGGTGTAATTACTTCCTATCTGGCAGAAAACAGTGTTCATAAAATGTATTCTGGTGCTGATCCCCAAAAAGGTAAACTTGCCAAGACCAGCTATAAAGTTCTGAGAGAATCATCAAAGTACAGTCTTCTGGAAATAGATCTGCT
>CBFDCX010000172.1:0-4189 GCA_965603415.1 uncultured bacterium | reverse complement strand
ATCATAAGTTTCTATTGTTAATAATCTGTAGAAGTGGATTCTGAAGGTTCTTTAGATTCTGTACTTTGATAGATATCATGAACTTTCCCTTCCCTGATAGAAAGAGCAGAAACAAGTTCCAATTCTGCTTTTTCGTGTAATTCACGAATATTTTTCACTCCGCATGTACTCATTGAAGATCTGATTTTTGTCAGTGTTTCTTCCAGGTTGTCCCGCAAGCGACCGGCATATTCCACCATGCCTTCCACACCTTCTACGAATTTTGCCTGATTATAACGTTTCATCTTCCAATCATGTGCCCTCACAGAACCTTCCCCCCAATACGGTTTCATCACGCGGTTATTCACAACGATCTTATCGGTGGGAGATTCTTCCATCCTGGCAAAGTAACGCCCCATCATCACATAATCTGCCCCAAGCGCCAGAGCAATGGTAATATCTTTCGTGCTAGTAACTCCACCATCTGCAATAATTGGGATATATTTTCCTGTTTCCTTAAAATATTTATCACGTGCATCGGTTACATCTATTACAGTTGTTGCCAATCCACGTCCGGTACCTTTCTGTTCTTGAGTAATGCAGATAGAACCACCACCCATTCCAACCTTTACAGCACCCGCTCCAGCTTCTACCAGGAATCCGAATCCTTCCTGTGTAATAATATTCCCACCGATAACAGGGAAATCAGGATAATTTTTATTTATCCATTCGATAGCATTCTTTTGGTAAATAGTAAATCCATCTGAAGAATCTACGGATAGTACATCGACTTCTGCTTCTACAAGCGATGCTACTCGTTCTTGGTAATCGTGGGTATTTATAGATGCAACAGCTATTAATCTCTTCTTTTCATCGTGAATTTCCAGGGGATTATCCAGTTGATCATTGATATCCTTGCGAAAAACAAGATGCAATAATTTCCCTTCATTATCCAGGATAGGCAGTACAGATTTATGACTTTCCAATAAGATATTATTTGCTTCCTGTAGATCTGCTATGTTTCTTGCCACCTTCACATTTTCAATAGGGATCATCCTGTCTTTAATAAAGAATTTTGCATGCAGCGAAATATCGTAATCCCACTTGGAAATCAATCCCAGGAATATTCCACTTTCATCAACTACAGGAAAGCTGGAATGTCCTGTTTCCTTTCGCACTTTATACATTTCAGCAATTGTCATATCCGGTTTCATAGTTTGGGGTTTAACAAAACCAGCTTTGTGAGTTTTTATTTTTTTTATCATTTTCGTTTGAGATTCAATGGTTTGAGAACAATATATAAAGGCAGCTCCGCCCAGTTTTGCCAGTTCGATTCCCATCCTGGAACCAGACACAGACTGCATAGCTGCAGAAACTATTGGAATGTTCAGATAATATTTTTTTTCATCTTTTTTGGAATATACAAGGGGAGTTCTAAGCGATATTTCTCTTGGGGAAGATTCAATTTTAGTTAATCCCGGCAGTAAACGATATTCCATTAAAGTTCTGGATGGTTCGTGAATAATATTTTTTGCCATTATTACTCCTGATCAATTAACCATAAATCCAGGTTGAATCTAATTCATGGTTCATTTCTTTATCTTCACTTCATCAATCAAATATTTCTTCTCACAATAATGACATCTTACTTTCACAGGTTCATCTTTTGTCAAACGGAATTTTGATCTAATTTCCTCGGAATTTGTAATACATTTGTGATTAGGACAAACTATCAGATTTTCAATATATTCCGGTATTTCTAATGATACTTTTTTTACTACTTCAAAATCGTTAATTATAATAAGTGTAGCATTGGGAGCTACAAGAGCTATACTGTTAACTTCATCGTGCGAAAGTTCTTTATTCTCGATTTTTACAATGTCTTTCCTGCCGATCTTACTACTCGAAAGATTCATCCCGATCATCACGGTATCAGTTCCTTCAAGACTAAGGATATCCAGAACTTTCCTTACCTTTCCGGCAGTAATATGGTCGATCACTGTTCCGTTTTTGATAGCGTTTACTTTGATTTGTTTGATCTTGCTCATCTACACCTCCTCTAATAGAGTAGAAATAATTGCCTGTCGGGTAAAAACACCATTCTTAGCCTGCGGGAAATAGTAGGCAAATTCTGTGTTATCAACATCTGTATGAATTTCATTAACTCTTGGCAGCGGATGCATAACCTTGAAATTTTCTTTAACCTTCGAAAGCATCGATCTTTCCAGGATATATGAACCTTTTACTTTTTCATAATCTTCCGGATCAGCAAAACGTTCCTTCTGAACTCTGGTAACGTAAAGAATATCCAGATCATCGATATTACCTTCTATATTTTCATACTCTTCAAATTCTACTTTCTGTGATTTTAAGTCATCCTTAATATATTGGGGCATTTTCAGGAAAGAAGGAGAAATGAATTTGAATTTAACATTAAATAGTGCCATTGCCTGCGCCAGCGAGTGAACTGTCCTGCCAAATCTCAGATCACCTGCCAATCCAATTGATAGGTTTTCCAAAGTGCCCTGTGTTTTAACGATGGAATACAAATCGAGAAGTGCCTGCGTAGGATGCTGGTTAGCTCCATCTCCTGCATTTACCACAGGAATATCTACAACCTCGGAAGCATACCTGGCAGAGCCTTCTATGGGACTTCTCATAATAATAATATCTGAATACTGAGCAATGGTTTGCAGTGTATCGGCAAATGTTTCACCCTTTTTCACCGAAGTCTGACCTGTTCCACTCATAATGATCGTATCACCGTTCATACGTTTCATAGCCGTATCGAAAGAAAACATAGTTCTGGTGGATGGTTCAAAGAATAAAAGAGCTGCCAGTTTCCTTTGCATATCAGGAACTATCTTTCCTTCCTCGATATTGCTGGTAATGTCCATTAAATGCAAAATTTCTTTTTTACTTAAATCTCTCATTGAGATCAGGCTTTTCATATTTTCTCCTTTAAATTAATTTCTTTTCTCATATTCTTTCCAGGCTCTTTCTCGATATATTTTAGCAATTTTACCTGGGTTTTCATTCCCATAGATCCCGCGTCCTACAATGATGCAATCTGCTCCGCCCTGAACAGCTTCTTCCACAGTGATGTACTGCTGACCCATGGAATCTGAACCTTTTTCCAATTTTACACCAGGCATTAACAACAGCATTCCCGATGGGAATTTTGCTTTGTAACGTTTAATATCTTCCACATCTCTTCCATGTCCTATAAAACCAGAAACAAGCATTGGATTCCTTCTGGCAATTTCAAAGCATTTACGAGAATATGTCTCATTTATCAGATTACTTTTGGAACTCATCCGTGCTAAAATGAACGAACTTCTGCCACCGATCCCATCAAAAAGACCCTTCAGAATGCTTTCGCCAGCTACCATGTGAACTGTAACATATTCTGCCCAATCTGCGATTTTATATATTCCGCTGTGGAATTGCTTACGGACTGTGTTTCCAATGTCTGCAAATTTACGGTCTTCAAAAATGAGAAAATCGTACTTGCGTGCATATTCCTGCAGCTTTGGTACAAAAGTCTCATCATAGTCATCCAAAATATCCACGTGTGTTTTCAGCATCACAATTTCAGAACCAACTTCATCCAATATCTCAAAGAATTCTTTCTGAGAAGTAACATCCAATGAAAGAATAAGGTTTGATCTTTTTGCTTTGATCTTTGCCAACAACTTTTTTGTTAATGGATTGGAAATTTCTTTTTTCTTCTCTTCTGGTTTGGAAATACTTGCAGTGAATTCTTTTACTTCTTTTACTTTTTCATTGGAGATCAAATTCTTATTTTGCAGTAATTCTACAATCTTATTCAGATTTATCAGACTGTGAAGATTATAACCTTGTTTTGCCAATTCTTCTGTGCCATTTGCACTTCTATCTATAACTACAACGAAATCTTTGATGATAACGCCTTCTTTTTCATAAGCTTCGGCTGTTTCTATCTTGCTGGCTCCCGTTGTTATCAGATCGTCTATCACAAGGCATTTAGCACCTTTCTTAAATTTTCCAATTACGTTTTTTCCGGTACCATAAGCTTTTTCTTCTTTACGCATATAAATGAGAGGTTTATTCAATTTTGCAGCTACCAGTGATGCTATGGGAAGCGCCGTGTATGGAATTCCCGTGATCACATCGAAATTCATATCTTTGATCTTTTCGACAAGCAGGTCGGAAACACCATCCAAAAGCT
>CBFDCX010000171.1:0-4209 GCA_965603415.1 uncultured bacterium | reverse complement strand
TACTCAGAAAGACGAAGATTTTTTTATACTTTCTAAGGTATCTCATGTTCTCCTTTTGTTGAAAGGAGACAGTAGAGGATTCTATAAATTGGTGGGTTAACACCCACCCTACATCTAATTCGCAAATCGTACAACTTGACATAAAATACGAATTCAGGAATCTTTCTTTAAGCATGGTGAAAAAATGAGGAAAGTAGTTTTTATAATAATAATATTCTCAATTTCTTCGATTGTATTTTCCCAGAGTCTGGATGAGAAGAAGAAGAAACTGGATGAACTGCAAGACCAGATATCCAAAGAGCAGGAACACATGCAGCAAACGAAGAAATCTGAAAGCGACCTTTCTTCCACCAAGAAAAAAAAGCAACAAAGTGAACAGAAAATTAAGTCACTTAAAAAATCTGAAAAAAAGGTAAAAGAAGAACTCGATACAACCATTGGTAATTTAAAATCCACTTCATATTACCTGGGAAATTTACATGCTTTATGCCAGGATGAATTTAACAAACTATTCTTTGCACACTACCGGGGAGTTCTTTTTTCCGAAAAGAGAACAGATACTCACCTGCTTGCTTCTCTTATTCGGCAAACCGCAGATGAGATCGAAGAGATAGAAGGCAAAAAAAGCGGCTTGGAGAGAATTAAGAAAAAAGAAAATAGAAAATACGAAGACTTGGTCTGGACCCGGATCGTTACAAATAAAAAGAAGAAAAAATACACAAGACAGATAGGCAGTCTGGAAGGCGAAATAAGCAATTACGAAAAGGAACGGCTGGCAGCATTGGAACAGAAAAAAATGCTGGAAGAGGAAGCTGCTGCACTGGACGAACTTATCATGAAATTACAGGCTGATATATTCACGGAACACTATACATATAAATTCTCTACAGACAAACTTATCTGGCCTGTGAAAGGTGAAATAATTCGAGATTATGGTGTACAAAAAAGCGATCAGTACAAAGTAAGTACAAAGAATAACGGCATCGATATTTCAGCGGTAAGCGGCTCGAATATAGTTGCTGTGGAAGATGGAGTAGTTGCTTATGCCGAATGGTATAACGGAGCCGGAAAACTTGTTATAATAGATCATCAGAATGGATTTCACACACTATATTCGCATAACAGCTCTTTGCTTGTTTCCAAAGGAGACAAAGTTAAAAAGAGTCAGTTGATAGCTCTTTCCGGCAGTACCGGTTCTACCCGGCAGCCCTGTGTACATTTTGAACTGAGAAAAAAGGGAACTCCCGTAAATCCTCTGAATTTTTTAGAATAAAAAAATATGAAGATCTTCAAGAAACTTACCGATAAAAAGTTCAGGTCATTTATTAAAGATGGAGTTGCGGAAGGTTCGGTATTTTTGCATTATACCGGAAATATGTTCGGGATCGGTTGCTCTGCCTTCGATGAGAAAGCAGTAAATAGGATTAACGATCTCAAAAAAAGAACTCAGGAAAAAGGTTATATTGTTTTAATTCCGGAAGTCGATTGGTTGGAAAGGTATGGAATTAAATATTATCCCAAAATTAGAAGACTATTCCAGCAATATTGGCCTGGAGAGTTATCTGTCATTTTAGATGATCCTGAAAATAATTTTAAATTTGTTTCTCAAGATCAAAAAGTGGCATTCAGAATCCCGACAAGTTCCTTTCTAAGAGAATTTATAAAGAAAATTGATAAACCTATTATCAGTACCAGCATAAATCTATCAGGTGAAGTTCCCTATGAGAATGTTGAAGATATTCTGCAGGAAAAAAGTAACTGGTTCGATTTTGCAGTTATTCCACCGAAGTATGAAGAACTCAGTACAATTCCTTCCACAGTGATCGACGGCACAAAAGAAAATATTGAATGCGCCCGAGAAGGTAAAATACCGTTTTCTGAGATTCAGGATTCTTACATAAAACCCCTGATCCTTTTTATATGTACAGCCAATATCTGCCGCAGTCCCATGGCAGAATATTACCTGAAGCATCTGGTGGAAAAGAGTGATCTCTCATATCGAATTGGTTCGGCTGGTTTTTTTGATAGTGGTATCAGGATATCTGAAAATTCCAGAATTGTACTCGATGAAAATAACATCGATGCATCACAACATATTTCAACTCAGATAAATGAGCAGTTGATCCGGGATAGCTGGCTGGTGCTCACAATGACGACCCAGCATAAGTTGTATCTTCTGGATTCCTTTCCAAACAGCATAAATAAGGTTTTCACACTTTCGGAATTCACAAGTTTTAATATGGATATTGATGATCCATATGGATTAGATATTTATTTTTATCGTGAAACGTTCAAGAAAATTAAAGATAGAATTGAAAATTTCTATAATATGCTTTTAAAGGAGGAAAAATGAGAATGCAATTTCTTTTTGGTGGCCTGTTCTGGGGGATTTTATTAGTACTTTTTGGAGCTACAATAATTGTAAAAGCAGTTTTCAAAATTAATATTCCCTTTTTCAGAATTGGGTTTGCTCTGCTACTTATTTATTTTGGAGCAAAGATATTATTTGGTGGAGCGGGCTTCAAGGCAGATCGCAATACAACCATGTTCAGCGATACGAAGGTGGAATATCTTGCTCCCGGCAGTGAGTACAATGTTGTTTTTGGAAAGAGCACGATAGACTTGAGTAATATCGATGTCTCAGGAGGGAAAGAAAAGATCGAAATTTCTGTTATATTCGGCTCGGGGATTGTATACATCAACCAGGAAATTCCAATGAAAATAAAGATCAGCACAGTGTTTGGCGATACTAAAATGCCCGTGGGGAATGTGAGTTTCTTTGGAGATTATATCTATAAGACCGGCAGTTACACCGAAGGAGAAGATTATCTTAGGCTGGATGTCGATGTAGTTTTCGGCAGTGTGATAATCGAGGAGAAATGAGAACTGAATTATCTGAATTTATTGTAAAACTTCTTACTGAAACAAAAAAGAATGGTCTCATAGTTTCTGACGAGAAAGTAATCGATTTTGGAGTTCAACTTAAATTTTCCAAAATTGAAGAAGAGATACCGCTTAATATTTATTATTCCCGTAAGAAGGGAATTTCAACTGTAATTGGCGGCGCTCCAAACAATAAATTAAAACCGCTTCTGCAGAAGATCCTGGATCAAAAAACTGACCCTGTTCAAACAGATCACAACTGGAAATTATGGGCAGGAACGGATGAATCCGGCAAAGGAGATTTTTTTGGACCGCTGGTAGTTTGCGGTTTTATCTGCAATCAGGCAATGCTGTCAACTCTAAAAAAACTGGGTGTAAAAGATTCCAAATTATTGAAGGATGGTGATATTGAGAAGATCGCAAAGCAACTGTATGCCAGGTTTTTTAACAATGTGGAGACTATAGTTTTGCATCCATCCAAATACAATGAACTTTACGAACAATTCCGAACACAAAACAAGAAGTTAAATGAGCTTCTTGCCTGGATGCACGGGCGGGTTATTCTGAATTTGAAAAAGAATCACAAATTTGAAGGTGCTGTAGTAGACCGCTTTGCCAGCGATAAAACCCTGCTTTCTTCCCTTAAAGATCTGAAGAAGATAAAATTGCAGCACAGGATAAAAGCCGAAGATGATCTGGCCGTTGCATCTGCTTCCATCATTGCCCGTTATTTATATATAAAGAAAATGAAAGAGCTTTCCGAAAAATATGAATTGGAATTACCCAAAGGAGCTTCTGAAAAAGTTGTGAAAACAGCTTCTGAATTTGTTGCCAAATTTGGAAAAGAGAAACTGAGAGAAGTCGCAAAAATTCATTTTAAGACTTTTAAACAGATATAAAAAGGATATGCCAATGATAATGGATTATAAAGAATTCAAACCTGAAATTGGTGAAAGAACGTTCATTGCTCCTTCTGCAAATGTTATTGGTAATGTTAAGATCGGTGCAGATAGTTCAGTTTGGTTTGGTACCATTATCCGAGGTGATGTTCATTCCATTAAGATCGGCAGCAGAACAAGCATTCAGGATCTGAGTATGGTGCATGTGAGTCAATATACCAAACCCGATAAAAGTGACGGATATTCCACAAACATTGGAAATGATGTAACTGTGGGGCATAAAGTCATGCTGCATGGCTGTACCATTGGTGATGCCTGCCTTATTGGTATGAGTGCTACTTTGCTGGATGGTTGTGAGATCGGGAAGGAATCTATAGTTGCAGCAGGTTCTATAGTTACTCAAAATAAAAAATTTCCTCCTCAAAGC
>CBFDCX010000170.1:0-4276 GCA_965603415.1 uncultured bacterium | reverse complement strand
CTGGGAATCTGCGTGGTCAGAAGATTCTAATGAAGTAATAGTAACTGGAACTGACAACCTCCTGATCCCGGTACGTACGGAACTTACCGGTAACTATCCGAATCCATTCAACCCGGTTACAACGATCAAGTTTGCTCTGAACAAAACCAGCGATGTAAGCATTAAGATTTATAACATCAAAGGTGCTGTAGTAAGAACACTTGTAGATGGTGAAATGAAGGCAGCTTATCATGAAGTTATCTGGGATAGTAAAGACAACACAGGTAAGCAAGTTGGTAGTGGTGTATACTTCTACAAAATGATTTCAGAAGGCAACAGTGGTGATTATACTTCTGCTAAGAAAATGATTCTTCTGAAATAAACATCAAAACCTTGCGAAAGGTTATAGACCTTAGCAACGGTTGAAGTAATAGCGCCCCGGTTTTTCCGGGGCGTTTTTTTGTCTGGATTAAGATTTACAGTTTTGCAAAATAGGGTTTTTGCAGAATATCTTATTCTCAAACCAGTCTTCATCCTGTGTGCTGTGGGATTACGCCTTGACGGGGAGGGCTTCCATGCGATGCCGCATGGCATTGTGGGAACAAGAGTAAAAGAAATTCAAAACAGATCAGTGATCTGTCCCTACTATTTCGGAATTGTATCGGCATTATAATTACTTCAAATCGAAATCACTGAATTCCTTGCCCGAAAGATATGTTTTAAAATGCGCAGACTTACCATCCGTTATGATCTGCAGTGCTCCATCTTTTCCGGCAATAAAAAGATTCTCTTCCAGATATTCATATTTTTGTAAAGTAAGCTCATGCGGAAAATGAAACCTGTTCTTAAGAGAAGTAGGTATAAAAGCATAATCTGGTGAAACAACCTTTAAAAAAGTCGGTGAACTGGAAGTTTTACTTCCATGATGTCCCACTTTCAGGATATCACAATCAAGAAACTGCATATATTTTTCCAGCAGGTAAGATTCAGCTTCCTTTTCCAGATCACCGGTAAATAATACAGAAAAATCTTCCAGGTCTATCCTTACGGCAATCGATAAGTTATTGATATTTACATCGCTGTACTCTTTATCGGGATGCAATATCTGGCAGTTAATACCGCAAATCGGTAAGTTCATTGTATCGGATACCGTTATTATTTTACAACCCTCACTTTCTATTTCCGACAGCGTATTTTCCCAGATCTTCCTGGTCTGGAATTCATCGGTTACCACCAGATTTTGTACATGCAGTTCTTCCAGCACCGTTTCCATTCCACCATAATGGTCATTATGTGCATGGGTGATTATGAGCCAATCCAGTTTTTGAATTCCTTTGTTCTTGAAGTAGGGTAGAGCGCATTTCCCAAAAGATTTTGAAGTTGTCTGCAAAGGACCTGTATCGATTAGAATGGTTTCTTCATCAGGGGTTTCTATCAGGAAAAGATCTCCTAATCCGCAATCGAAAAATGTGATCTTTAACTGTTTTTTCTTACCCGTTCCCATGCTCAGAACAAAAACAGATAAAAGAACAATGATAGATAAATGCCAAAAACATTTCTTCCCGGAATTCCTGATGAACAGAATAGTAAATATCAGAATAATATATAATGCTATAAACTGATAGATGTTTATGGAAAGAAAACCAAAATGCAGGGGAAGCGATGAGGAAAAATGTGACCAGGCATCGAATATCTTCATTATTGCCTGGAAGCTGAATTGATAAATTTGTAAAATAAAACTAAGTTCAGGGATAAATACTATCAGTAAAGCCAGGGGCAGGATGAATGAAATTATGGGTATACCCACCAGGTTTCCCAGGATACCATTGAAGTTTAGCTGGTTGAAATGAAGCATTGTTAATGGGGCCAGGAATGTGCTTAATATCAGCGATGAAAACATCAGGGTTAATATCCCGTTCAGTATCTTTTTAGTATTTGAAAGCAGTTCGAGTTCATCTCTCTTCAGTTTTAATAATCTTATTCCCGGTAGAATATTCAGTAATACAATAACGGCTACAAAAGACATCTGCAAACCGATAGAAAAAAGCTGCAACGGATTGATGGCAGTAATTATGATAAAGCTAGCAGCGAGGATGTTATTGGGAATGGTTTTTCTTTGTATCATACAGGAAAGCAGGTACAAATTTATCATTAGAACAGCACGGGAAACCGAAGGAGACCAGAGACAAATTTCTCCATAGATAACAAGGAGGAGCATCAGGATGACCCTGGAAATGTTCCGGTGAGGAATAAATATATTCAAAAGTGCAAAAAAGATAAGTGAAAGAATTCCCACATGCAATCCACTAACTGCCAGCAAGTGACTTAAACCTGCTTTATTAAGAATATTCCTTTTCTCATCCAGTTCACTTTTATCGGCAATGATAATCGCTTTGATAAATCCGGCAAATTTTTCAAATCGTTTATTTATCCTGTCCCTGATGAATTTCCTGATCTCGATACTTACTCTTTTGAGTGGTTCCTTTTTATTTTCCAGTACCGTAACCATACTTTTTGCATAACCCTGCGCAAATAATCCTTTGGCAGCAAGGTATTCTTCGTAGTTGAAAGTAACCGGGTTGGAACTTTTGGGAATTGCTCCGATCTCTGCAATTGTTTCTATAATATCACCATAATGCAGACTATCTTTCGCGGCATAGAATTTTATCCTGCCGTACACGGCTCTCTGATCGATCTCGATCAATTCCAATGTAAAACTATAGCTGTGTTTCTTCTTAATAACTTCCGATACGATCTTGCCTTTTACAGGTTGAATTATTTGCGGATAGTTTTTGATAATTGAGCTTATATGATTCGGCGGGGAATTGATCTGAAAGTTCAAGCAAATAATAGCCAGAAATACAATGGAAATAAGCAAAGAGTAAAGACGTAGTTTCTTGATAAAACAAAGAAGAAAGACTAAGATAAAACCCCAAATTGCTACAGGTACAGGGACGTGGCAATACTTCCCGATTATTATTCCAACAGCCCATAATATGGCAGGAATCACCAGCGGAGCCAGTTGCTTTTTCTTCATACTTCACCCTGTAGATATAGTAATAGTGCTTTCTTTATTTTCTTCTCTAATGCTGAATTAATTTAAATTATTTTCTTAAAATTCTGTATAGTTTTTTTATAGATCTCTTTGTTAGCAGCAATGATCTCTTCCATGCCGGGATTTTGCACATTAGTAAAGTTTTGAACAGGTTGTTCGATAATTTTATAAATATCAGTAAATTTAATTTTCCTATTCAGGAAAAGATCGATAGCGGCTTCGTTGGCTGCGTTCATTACTGTAGGCAATATGCCGCCCGTTTTGCCTACTTCGCAAGCCAGGAAAAATAAAGGATAACGCTCTTTATTAATTTCATCAAAAGTAAGAGGGGGCAGATCGAGCAGATTGGTTTTGGGAATTGAAGATTCTATGTGATGCGGATAGGAAAGAGCAAAGAGTATGGGTATTTGCATGTTTGGAAAACTCATCTGGGCGATGATGGAGCCATCTGCAAATTCCACGAAAGAATGAACGATAGACTGCGGATGTATAACTGTTTTAATTTGCGAATAGGGTTTCTTAAAAAGCCAGTGTGCTTCGATAACTTCCAATCCCTTGTTAATCATCGTAGCAGAATCTATGGTTACCTTTGGTCCCATATTCCAGGTGGGATGCTTTAATGTTTCTTCAAGGGTAATGTTTTTATATTCTTCCAAAGGAAGTTCTCTGAATGGTCCACCTGAAGCCGTGAGAATTATCGAATTTACTTCTTCAATTGTCGAGCAGCCTAGAGCCTGTAAAATAGCGCTATGTTCACTATCCACAGGGATCAACTTAGCAGTAGAATTTTGTAATAGATCCGAAATAAGATGCCCTGCCATAATCAGCGATTCTTTGTTAGCCAAAGCCAGATCTAATCCACGGGATACAACCGTTAATGAAGAACGCAGTCCTGCAGAACCGGAAATAGCATTTAACACAATATCGCAGTCTATTGTTTCCAATATATTCTGCAGTTTATCTTCTCCAAAAAACACTTCCATATTAGCAGGAAGATCAGATATTCTATTTTTTAAATCCGGGTTTGTAATTACAACTTTAGGAATATTCAATTCTGCTGCAAGCGTAAAAAGTTCCTGGTAATTATTATTGGAAGTTGCCAGAACGATCTTGAATTCGTCGGAGTGTTTTTTTATTACTTCAACGGTGGAAAGACCGATCGAACCGGTAATACCAAGAACAGCTATTTTCTTCATATTTTATAACCGATAGAGACCCGGTGTGAATTTTCCAATTCAGAAT
>CBFDCX010000169.1:0-4317 GCA_965603415.1 uncultured bacterium | reverse complement strand
AATCGTAATATGAAATATCCGGGTCAACATCTTCCCAATCAAGAGGTGTAGGCATAGCAGCAGAAGTATATTGTACAGAATACCGCCAGAAGTTAGGAGACTGCACCGTTCCGATAATATCGAAGTCATCATTCAGTCCGGCATTATCGAGTGGATAACTGATCTCGATAACAGGGTAGTTCAGGTTAGTAAGAAGTTCATGCACATTCAGCAGACCATTTCCATAAACATTATCAAATCCGGGATCGCCCAGGTCTAAAGAAGAGGAGATCAATCTTCCCCGGATCTCTTCGTAATTCAGTCCCGGTTCTACTGACAGCAGCAAGGCAATTCCGGCAGCCACAAAGGGTGCCGACATCGAAGTGCCAGACTGTTCCTGGTACAGATTGTCAGGAGTCACATCGTAGGTGCTTAGAATGAATTGTCCCGGTGCAACTAGATCCAATTCAGGACCATAACTCGAAAAAGAAGCAAGTTGTTTATTGCTATCCACAGCTCCCACGGAGAGCGTGGTGGAAAGACGGGCAGGATAGGTAAGAAGGTGAGCGCTTGTGCTGCCTTCATTTCCGGCGGCTGCTACTATAACGCAGCCGTGTTCATAGGCATAATAACAAGCATCGGCAATGATCTGTGAAAAGTTGGTGTCTCCCCAGCTAAGGCTAATTACATCAGCCCCCATATCGGCAGCATAGATAACTCCGGCTGCTGCATCATCATCCTGCAGATAACCACCATCTACAGTTTTGAACCCGGAGCGGATGTTAAGAAGTTTCACATTCCAGCAGATGCCGCATACCCCTTCCTGGTTATTTGCATCGGCACCAATAATTCCTGCAATATGAGTACCGTGGTTCAGATCGTCGCTGGGATCGTTATCCTGTACTGTATAATCACCAAGTGCTAAAGTATATAATTCCGGAGCATCCACGAAATCCCAACCACGCCAGTCATCTATGTATCCGTTACCGTCATTATCAATTCCATCTTCAGGAATTTCCGAATCATTAACATAAATATTGTTTTGCAGGTCAGGGTGATCAAAATGAATGCCGGAATCAACAATCCCGACAATTATTTCCCCGTTGCCGGTGGTATAATTCCAGGCTGGCGGAATATTGCAATTCTCAAAATCTACCTGTTGGTTATTATATTCAGGATCATTGGGATCCACATAAAAGGAATTGATATAATTAGGCTGGATGTACTCGATGCCTTCAAACTGCAGGTTTGCTAATTCATCCCAGTTAATATCACTATCAAAAGAGGCAACAAAATAATGGTTCTGAGTTTTTTTCAGTACAGGATTAATGTTCTTAATATCTTTTTCAGACAGGAAAGAATCAAATTCTTCCAGGCCAGTGGTTTTTTCTATAATTTGCCGGGGAATAGAGGTTTTGAAAATGATCTGATTAGGAACATAAGCCAATGCTGCCAGGTAATAAGGCATTGCCAGCAAAATAATTATACGCCACCAGAATTTCATAAAACCTTCCCATTTAGAATCTATAAGTAAGCCCCATAATATGAACATCGTCGATCTCATAATCAAAAGGAATATAAGCATAATCGAGTGAGATCTTTTTCAGGTTGATACCGAAACCAGCTGAAATATTTTCCGAATCATAGTTGAATTTATATCCAAATTTTAAATTGAAAGTACGATTAATTTCGGCTTTAATTCCCCATACTGCTTTAAATTCATCGTCATCAATATGTTTTACTGCTTTCAACTCGGTAGAGAAATTTTTACTGACCAATTGAAAACTTTTAACCACGGAAAGCTCACCCGTAATAGGTAGATCAATAACGTCTTTATCCATCGCGGATGTTTTCCCAAGATGTTTAAAAGCTGCGGAGATAAGCATATCTTTGATAGGTGTGAGATAAGTATAACCCAGGTCTATCGTGAATCCAAAACTGGAAGAAGTATCGATCTTTTCATAAAGCAGACTGACATTAACACCTGCGTAATGATCGGGCGTTATGCGATAACCAAAATTTGTGGAAAGCACCAGGTCCATGGGATGGAATTCACCTATAGGAAGACCTGTATCGTCTGTACTTTCGATCTTGCCGTAATCCAGGTGGTGGTAACCAAAGCCAAAAGCTCTTTTCCCATTTGAATAAGCATAAGCACCACTGTTGATGGTAGTATCGAAGATCCAGTAATTCTGAGAAAGGGAAAGTACTCTTTTTCTTTTCAGGAGCCCGGCAGCAGGGTTTTGAATAAATCCATAAGCATCATTAGAAAAGAAAGCCCCTGTTCCTCCCTGGGCGGAGAGAGCTGCCCCTGCACTTATTTTTAACATCTGAAATCCATATTCACCGCTGGTTTCTGCCGTCAGCAAAACAGCAAGAACCATTATCAATATCATAAATATTACTTTTTTCATTTATCCTCCAAAATTCAAGGTTCTGGGAATTATTTTTCTATAGCAAATTTAAGTTTCAGCACCTTCCCTTTTGCCTTTAGCACTGCAAAGTAAACACCTGAAGACAGATCTTTTGCATCCACATACACGTTCTTGAAAAAATCTGCTTCGCAATGCACTGTGTTTGTATAAATAAGATTGGCAGCGATGTCAAATATTTTTATTTTCACATCTGTATCCATGTAAGTTTCGATCCTCAAAATTATAGTGAATGCAGGAACATAATTATTGAAATCAATACCCTTTGAAAATATCCTGTTGAGCGGGTTAGGATAGAAATATGTATTAGCTTTGTTGAATACTTTTTTTGCTGGAAAAGATGGCAGTGATGTTGTATCTAGGTAGGAAGCGGTTCTTTGTAGATTAGCATATTCGGTTTTCCAGGTAGTTTGCACAATATCATCAAATTCTGCAAAAGGAAGATCAGAACGGAAGATCGTGCCGTTGTTACTTGGAACGTACACATATAAGTTTTCGTTTTCCGAATCTGAAATAAGTGGATAATTTAGAGCACATTCACCAAATGAAACCGGATAATTCCTGTTTAACTCAAAGTTGGAATTGTTCAGGTTTTCCCATACGCAAAGTCTATTACGCGACATATTTCCCAGTATCTCCAGATCATCGTCATTATCGATATCAAAAGCAATAACACCGGCAGCAGTAAAAGTGGAATCGGGATCAGGAATTTCTTCCTGCGGTTGAAAAACATCTCCGTTCTTATTCACTACAGCAAATGTATTTTCTCCACCGATCAGGATGTCAAGAAAGCCATTGTTATCCACATCTGCTATAGAAGGAATAGAAACAGCATTAAGTTCTATTTCTGCGGGAAAGCCGTTTCTCAGATCTCCCGTCTGCTCAAAACAGTAAACAGCGCCGCTATTGGTTACAGCTATGATCTCGTCTGTTTCATCACCGTCGATATCTGCCAGTAATGCGGAATGAATTACAAGTAGAGGATCAACTATACTTAAATCAGTTATTTCATTTTCTTCGCTGATTATATCGATCTTAACCAGTTTCCAGTCATTTGAAATGAAATAAAGTTCTTGCTCTTTCAACATCAAATTGGACGAGATATGCATATCAAAAGAAAAAGAGGTCAGGGTTTGATAAAGTGAATCGAGTACAATTATTTCACTTCCGGTTCCGGAATAATCCGATAAGGGTAGGAATACCCTTTGTGCTAAAGTAGTATCAGGATTTACAACTGGTGCAGCAGCCCATTCTTTATTTAAGAAAAAGGGATATTCTATATGATGTTTATTTAAAATATACAGTCTGGGAATTGATGATGTAGTAGTTTCGCAAGGAATAAATAATGTTCTAGTTGCTTCATCATACGCAAAGTAATGAGCTATTGGTTCAATGTTATGCGGAAAACCATCGACCAGCAGACTATCTTTCCACAGATACAATTCACCATTAGGCATGGGGTAGAATATTTCATTTTCTCCATCACCATCGAAATCCAGGAAAGCAGCAGGATAAGGATTTTCTCCGATATAATCTGCATTGAGAGACCATTCATAATAAACAGAAAAAGTCATCAGTGAATCGGATTGGCTGATATCAAAAATTTCCAGAGGAATACCACCGTAATAACTTTCAGCGATGGGAGAATAAAAAAGTTCCTCGTAAACCCTTTTACCAAAATAGGTGCTATTGCCTTCATGGTAAGCATCATAAGGTGAGCCCCAACTGTATAATTGATAAGCAGTGTCTAAATGCTGAATTCCATCTGCTTCTTCTAAATCTATTCCTTTATGGGAAGCATCCGCATTTATAGAATTGCTCTCAAAATCAGGATCAAAATTAGTGTCGATTATATTTTCATCGACGTGCCAGATAAACATACCGGAAACGTCTATTAACGGTGAAT
>CBFDCX010000168.1:0-4359 GCA_965603415.1 uncultured bacterium | reverse complement strand
CGGCTAATCCTTTATGGAATCCTTCACCTTTTCTCCAGTTTCTCTTCGATCTGCTGTTTTTCATGTAGATCGTGATAAATTCCCTTTAGAACCAATAGTTCTTTGTGAGTGCCTTCTTCCTCTATTTTGCCTTCGTTCAGTACAATGATCTTATCTGCATGCTGGATAGATGAAATACGGTGTGAAATGATGATGGTGGTTTTATTCTTTCGCGTTTCTATCAGATCGTGCAGAATGCTTTTTTCTGTTTTTGTATCCACAGAGGAAAGCGCATCGTCCAGAATGAGAATATTCGGATTGGTAAGCAGTGCACGGGAAATTGCCAGCCGCTGCTTCTGCCCTCCGGAAAGTGTTACACCCCGCTCACCGATCACGGTATCAAATCCATTCTCAAATTCTTCGATAGCATAAAATATCCGGGCTATTTTTGCTGCTTCCTCAATTTCTGCCATGTCGGCTTTATAATTTCCTAAACTTATATTACTGGCAACTGTATCGGAGAACAGGAATATATCCTGCGGAACCATTACAACGTTTGTTCTTAATGTTTCCAGCGGTATATTATACAATTCATTATCATCGATAAAAATCGTATTCCGGGGAGGATTATATACTCGCGCAAGAAGGTCTATGATTGTTGTTTTACCACAGCCGGTTCGACCAACAATAGCCAGTGTTTTTCCAGCTTCTATTTCAAAGGAAATATCATCAAATATAAAAGGTGTATCTTCTTTATATTGAAATCTTAAATTTTTAAGAGAAACTTTTCCTTTCAGGTTCTTTATCTCAGGATTCACCTGGTTGTCGGTGATCTCCGGTTCTACTTCCAAAATGGAATTCAATCTTTTGAGCGAAGCTGTTCCACGCTGGTAGAGGTTAACTATCCAACCGATGGCAATCATAGGCCATACCAGCATTCCCAGGTATTGGAAAAAAGCTACGAATTCTCCCATTGAGATCTCATACAATATTGCTGCTTCACCCCCGAATATAAGAACAATTCCCATACAAATATTAATGATCAGGAACATCACAGGATGGAACATGGCAATTATCTTTACCAGGCTGACGTTAACTTTTAGATATTCTCTTGCTGATTCAGACATTTTTTCCAGTTCAGCTTCTTCCTGCACAAAAGCTTTAACTACACGAATTCCGGAAATGCTTTCCTGAACTATACCGGACAAAGTAGCAAATGTCTTTTGCACTTTCCTGAATTTTGTATGGATCCGTTTACCAAAATACATGATAATAATAGTTAAAAAAGGCGTTGGAATTATAGCTAACAAAGTAAGCCGCAAGCTGATATCAACCATAAAAAAGAGTGAAGCAATAGCTATCACAATGATATCTACACCAATCACAAAGCCAAAAGCGATCAGCATACGAATGGCATTCATATCGTTGGTGGCATAAGCCATCAAGTCACCGGTTTTAGTTTTATTATAAAAATTTGCCGAAAGCTTCATCAGGTGATTATAATACATTTGTCGCAGGTCGCGGTCAATTTTCCAGGCAGTACCAATTAAAACAATACGCCAGAAATACCTGAGCACTGTAATGAGAACTGTTATTCCCACGATGAAAAGAGAAGCATACAGCAGACTGTTTGTGGTAAATCCTTCCCGTCCGATACTATCGATAGCCTTCTGCATTATCTTTATAGTATAAAGCTGTCCGGCATCGATGATAACAATGAGAAATATTCCAAAAACAAGTTTTGCAATATTCTTTTTAATGAAAGGAGTAACTTTCTCGAAGGTTTTCATTTAGTAATTATTATTTACTGTATTTCTCAATATAAAGCAGCGCACATTTCTTTGCCATTGTGCGAATCTTGCCTATGTACACAGCCCTCTCCGTAACGCTGATAACACCACGGGCATCCAGAAGATTGAAGGTGTGAGAACACTTGAGCAGATAATCATAAGCAGGATAAACCAGTCCCTTTTCAATCAACATTTCAT
The DNA here is from genome assembly GCA_965603415.1 of uncultured bacterium. Lineage (GTDB taxonomy): Bacteria > Cloacimonadota > Cloacimonadia > Cloacimonadales > TCS61 > JACNIV01. Next base: position 2,392 of record CBFDCX010000168.1, on the reverse strand, counting down.
GCTGCTTCTCATGATCTTTGAAGGAAGCAAAAAGAGATTTCACATCTGCAAGTTTGAAGTTGAACTCAGAAAATTCAACCTCCTTATCAAAGAACAGATCCCCATATTTTGTTGTATCATTCCACTTTAGATCTTTAAAATCATCCACATCCTGGATGTACATTGCCAGTCGTTCCAATCCATAAGTCAGTTCCACACTTATCGGGAAAACTTCGATCCCACCAACCTGTTGAAAATAGGTGAACTGAGATATTTCCATACCGTCCAGCCATACTTCCCAGCCCAGTCCGCTGGCACCAAGGGTGGGAGATTCCCAGTCATCCTCCACAAAACGAATATCGTGTTTTTCTGTTTCGATGCCAATTGCCTGCAGACTTTTAAGATAAAGAATTTGTATATCATCGGGAGACGGTTTGATGATAACCTGAAACTGGTAATAGTGTTGATACCGGTTGGGGTTTTCTCCGTAACGACCATCTTTGGGTCTGCGGCAGGGTTGTGCATAAGCTATTGCTGTGGGCTTCTCACTCAGAGCTCCAAAAAAAGTGGCAGGATGAAAAGTCCCTGCTCCCATTTCTGCATCATAAGGCTGAAGAACGTTGCATCCATTTTCTGCCCAGTAATGCTGTAATTTCAAAATAATGTCCTGAAAGTTCATTATCACTCCAAGTTTCAATATTTATATATCTTTTCTATTTATTTTGCTTACGAGTCAAGAGGAATTTTATTCGCAGGCATCGGAAGAGATTGTTAAAAAACTTGTCAGAATTCAAACCGTCAAAATCTTCGATAGAAAATTAAAATCAGCTGGAAAAGGGGACGGTATTATGAACTATACAAAAGAAAAAATAGTTAAAGATAAAAGGACATATTTCCCGGAAGATTTCGATGTCACCAAATGGGAGAACGTGGAAAAGGAAATGAAAAAACTGGAAGCAGAAGAGATCAATTCTGCCGAAGGCTTGATAAAGTTCCTGGAAAAAGTGGGAGAGCTTTCCGATATTCTTGATGAAGAAATTGCCTGGCGATATATTACAATGACGCGTTTTGCAGACAAGCCGGAAAACGAAAAGAAATTTAATGAATTCTATGCCGGTGTCATTGCAAAATGTAAACCTTACGATTTCAAATTTAACAGAAAGTTTTATGACAGCCCTTATCGTAAAGAATTGAATGAAGAGAAATACACTCTTTTAAACCAGATCATTTCCAATGATATCGAGCTTTATAGAAAAGAGAACATACCTCTGCAGGTAAAGGAAAAAGAACTGGCAAATAAATATGGTGCAGCTTTTTCCAAGCTTACTGTAAAATATAAAGGTGAAGAAAAAACGCTTTCCCAACTTGCACCCTTCCTGAAAGATCCCGACCGCAAAGTGCGTAAAGAGGTGTGGCAATTACGTATTGATAAGATGATGGAAATGCGGGATGAATTCAACCAGCTTTTTGATGAACTGAAAGAACTCCGCATTCAGCAGGCAAAAAATGCCGGATTTGATAATTACCGTGATTACATGCATCAGGCAAAAGGACGTTTTTCATACACTCCTGCCGACATCCTGAAATTCCATGATGCTGTGGAAAATGAGGTGATGCCCTTTCTGAAAGAACTAACCGAAGAAAGAAAGAATGTTCTTGGTCTGGATTCCGTTCGTCCCTGGGATACTTCCGTTGACCTGGATGGCAAAATTTTGAAACCATTTAAAACGATCGATGAGTTCATTGATAAGGGAATCGACATAATGCATAAGATCAAACCTGAATTTGGTATCCGGTTGAACCTGATGAAAAACTCCGAATTTCTGGATCTGGAAAACAGGAAGGGAAAAGCACCAGGAGGTTATCTTTCTCCTTTGCAGGAAACAGGAGCTCCCTTTATCTTTATGAATGCTGTAGGATTACATCGTAATGTGGTAACTCTCCTGCACGAAGCAGGTCATGCTATGCACACATTTGCCATGAAAGATATCAAACTCGATCCTTATAAAGGAACTCCCAGCGAGATCGCAGAACTGGCTTCTATGAGCATGGAATTCATCTCGATGGATCTTTGGAATGTTTACTACAAAGATGAAGCTGATTTCAAAAAAGCAAAACGTGATCAATTTAAAGAAGCACTTGGCTTTTTGCCCTGGTGCATGATAGTGGATGCATTTCAACATTGGATATATCTGAATCCTGACCACACTGTGAAAGAGAGAGAAGAATATTTTGTTTCACTGATGAACCGCTTTACTTCCGGTGTGGATTGGAACGGACTGGAAGATTATAAAAAGATAATGTGGCTCTTCCAGTTACATATTTTTGAACTCCCTTTCTATTACATCGAGTATGGTATGTCTCAACTTGGCGCTCTTTCAGTTTATAAAAATTACAAAACTTCCGGTAAAGA
>CBFDCX010000167.1:0-4363 GCA_965603415.1 uncultured bacterium | reverse complement strand
AATTCATGGCAACACATACACTTGATGCATTTACTGTAATCGATCTCTGGTGCTGAAGCATTTTTCTCCAGGGTCATCGCCTGCACAGGGCAACTATCCACGCATATCCTGCACTGTGTGCATTTATCATTAAAATCCGGATAATACCGGAACAATTTTCGGAAGACATTTTTCAATATCTTGGGAGAATAGGCAAGAATTTTTATAAAGGTTTTTACTCTTTTAATTTTAACATTCTCAAAAACGAATTCTTTCCATTTTTCCGGGATCTCGATATCTTCAGGTTTCAGGTTGTCGATATTCAGGGTATCCATAATATAACTGATCTTCTCAGGATTAAATCCCATCATACGGGAAGCTGTAAAGTCTATTGCTGAAGCAGATTCCCCGGCAAAAACAACGCCGAAATTTCTGGGTTCTCCGGCAGAAGGACCTTCACCTTCCATACCTATTATACCGTCCATTATATTATAAACCGGTTTTTCTTTAGATAATTCATATAGTTCGGAAATCACCCGGGCAAAATTGTGATGTTCCGGGTAATCCCGATGGTAGTCCGATTTTTTTATGCCGGGAATAAGTCCGTATAAATTTTTCACAGCACCGGTGTATGCCATCAAACTGTGGGTTTTGTATTTGCTCATGTTTATAATGGCATCTGCTTTCCAAAAATATCCGGTAGTAGGAAATTCAATGGTTCGATCCTTTTTTATTATAATTCCACCATGGCTGAAATTAACAAGTTCTATATTATTTTTTTCCGTCAAATCTTTGATGCTGGTCTTTTCCCACACAGATTGCACCGGAATAGTTCCTCCGGGTCCGTCACCAATTAAAATGGTCTTCTTTTTTTCTTTTAAAATATCTATAACAGCCTGCAGCATTACAGGATGTGTGGTAACAGCCTGTTCGGGAGGATAAGCTCCTAATAAGTTTGGCTTTATGAGGATGATTTTTTTGTCATCCAATTCATTCCAGATGGGAAGCTCATTCAAAAATGTGCGGATCTTGTTAAGATCGTAAGTTTTAATCTCTTCAATGTGAACTTTCATAATCAATTTAAATTATTTAAACTGTTCCATACCGGAGAAATCACGATAAGGATCAAAGCTCAGCAGCGCTTTTTGATCTTCTTTTGTCAGTTCGTCCGTAACTATCCTGGAGATCACTTCACCCAATCCGGGTCCCAGCATAAATCCCTGACCACACATTCCTACTGCATTAATAAAAGTAGGATATTCTTTTACTCTTCCAACTATCGGGAATCCGTCGGGAGTCATGGGATATTGACCGCGCCAGGTTCGTCTTACTTTCAGATTTAAAAGCCTGGGATAGATCTGCACCATGCGCCTGGAGCACAAAGGCAGGAACTGAGAAGTAGCATCGTTATCTATACCTAATATTGATGGTTCGGGAGTAATGCAGAAAACCACCTGCCCTTCGTTGTTCTGGTAGAAATAGTAATTAGCAGAACCGGGAGCTTTACGCATATCCACTACCATTGGACCAAAGAACCTTTCCACCGGTTCTGTGATGCCAGCTTCGTGATTATCAGGATTAACGGGTAAGTCGATATCTAACATTTTGCCAATTTCTCTAGCATAAATTCCAGCTGCATTTATTATATATTTTGCTGAATATTTAGTTTTATCTGTAATAATTTCAAACGAGCTGTTCCCAGATCGTTTTATATTTATCACTTTTTCTCTGAACTTATATTTCGCTCCATATTCCAGACTTTTAAAATAGAATACATTGAGTGCTAAGAGCGGTGATGCCGAACCATCATCTGGAGAATAAGTGGAACCGCGTAGATTCTTCATATTTATCCCAGGAACCAGTTCGTTGTATTCATGTGGAGAAACCCATTTGATATTGAGTCCAAAAGAATGTTGAATTTTCATCAGGTCTTTTAGTTTTTTTTCATCTTCCCCGGAATATGCAGGAAAGCTGTAACCACCTGCTATCCAGCCAATATCATCACCATACTTTTCTTCCCAGGTTCGAAAGATATCTATACTGCGCTGTGATATTCTGATCTTACCATAATCGGAATGGGTGGCACGAATACCGCCGATAGCTTTTTTATTATTTTCCTGCCCCGGTGATGTTTTAGATTCTATCGCCAGTACTTTCAGTTTCTTTTCAGCTAAAGCCAAAGCAGAAGGAACACCGATAGATCCTGCACCGATAATTACAACATCGAAGCTAAACATTATTTTACTCCTGTTTGCCACAAAGTCACTAAAACACTAAGTTCACAATATTCATTATAATACTTTATACTTCTTGTTTCTTCTGGAAGATTTTCAAATTCACTTTTCATATAATCATTTACTCTGCTTCCTTTTGTGTATCTTGGTGGCTATTTTTTACTTTCCATCGGCAAATTTGCCCAGCGGCACTTCCACAAAGAGAGGTCTTCTGGTATTAGGTTCGATCTCTTGCAGAGGAATTCCTTCCTGCCTGAAGATCTGCTTGATAAGATTGTCACAGCTTTTAGCACCGCAGGCTCCCATCCCTGCCCGGGTTAATGCTTTGATCTGGTTAATATCAACGATCCCTTTTTTGATCAGTTCCCGAACTTCGTCGGCAGTTACACGTTCGCACAAACATACCATTTCCTGATCTGCTATTATACTTTCAGCAGGTTTCATATCGGTTGCAAGAGTTACTTCTTCTTTCTGTATCGTAAAGGAAACCACCTTTTTTGCAACATCTTTGGGAACCCTGATTTTTATCAGTATGGTTTTATTATTAATTTTTAAATCAACAATCCCTACAATTTCATAATTGCCCAGTACATTACCATCGATATCGTCACAATGAACTTTTTCACCGATCTCCACTCTATGATTTGAAACCTCATAGGGTAAGGTTACAATTGGAAATTCTTTGTCTTTCCTGAAATCAACCAGAGTTATTGCCAATCCCGGACAGATAGTTACACATTTGCCACAACCAATGCAGCTACCTTTATAATAAGGAAGCCCCAGGATGGGATCATCTTTTATCAGGATAGAGTTTGTGGGACATATCGTGGTGCAGGGATTGCATGGTATCTCCTGAATACAATGTATAATGGGCATCACCCCTTCTTCGTCAGCAGGAATTATCATTGAATTGATCTTACCCGGTTCGGATTTGAGGATTTCAGCTTTTTCATACCAGCTTGGGGGGATTTCTTCGATATCCGCACCCAGTTCTTTTACAATTTTCAACCCGGCAATTTTTCCATTGAACATAGCTGAAGAAGCTTCTGCGATCTCATAAGCATCTCCCACCGAATATACTTTTAGCCCGGCAGTTTTTGCTTCTTCAGCAAATTCATTAACAGGTTCCAGTCCTACAGCAATAAGAATTGTGTCGCATTCAAAAGTTTTTTCGGTACCGGCAAGTGGAGTAAATTTTTCATCAATCTGAACGATAGTAACAGTTTCTACTTCTTCTTTTCCGCTGGCTTTTAACACAGTATGAGAAGTATAAATAGGAACACCCAGCCGTTTCAATTTATCGGCATGAACTTTATATCCAGCGCATCGGGGCATGGCTTCTGCCAGACCCACCACATCGATTCCTGCCTGCAATGCATGGTAACCGGCAATCAAACCAACATTTCCTCCACCAACAATAAACAGCTTATTTGTTGGACGTACCAGATCGCGGTTCACCAAAGTTTGAAAAGCACCTGCACCGTAAATTCCGGAAAGGGTGTTACCCTTGAAACGCAGGAATTTCTCACGGGCTCCGGCTGCGTTAAGAACTATTTTTGGTTTAACAAGTTTATATACTCCATCTTTGATGATCCCTACTTTTTTATCTTTATAAACATACAGCGCTGTACTATTTGTCCACACTTCAATATTTGGATTCTGTATTACTTTTTCGGTAAGTATTCTGCCAATATCATTACCCCGTGTTCCAGCATAAGAATCTTCCACAGAACCGAAAAATTTATGAGTTTGCAAAACAAGTTTTCCACCCAGTTCATTTTTATCGTCCACAAGCAGAGTTTTAATTCCGTTCTCTCCCAGTTCGATAGCAGCAGAAAGCCCCGATGGACCACCGCCAATGATCAGTATATCGAACTTAAGCAGCTGGATATCACTTGTATCGGGAACTTCATCCACCGGTGGTAATACTGGAAGTCCTTCCACACTTTCTACATGCATTCCATGTGCAACTTCTACCATGCAGGATTTTATGGGGATTCCATTGGCTATCACAGTACATTTGGCACATTGTCCATTTGCGCAGTACATACCCTGTGAGCTTCCATCTTTGGGGTGATGACCAAATATCTTAATGCCATTGGCAAATAAAGCAGATGAAATCACCTCACCTTCCAGTGCTTTCAGAAGTT
>CBFDCX010000166.1:0-4397 GCA_965603415.1 uncultured bacterium | reverse complement strand
AGATCATCGGAGATAATACCGATATGTATGCTCAGGGATATTTCCAGTACGATTCCAAAAAATCCGGAGGTATCACACGTTCTCATCTACGTTTTGGTAAAAGTCCTATTCAGTCGGAATACCTGGTTGCACATGCAGATTTCATTGGTTGTCATAACCAGGCGTTCATCGGGCGTTACGCCGTTTTAGAAGAGATCAAGGATAACGGTGTTTTCCTGCTTAACTCTATCTGGGATCAGAAAGAAGTTCTCGAGAATTTTACCATAAATATGCAGAAAACCATCATTGATAAAAAGATCAGACTTTATAATATAAATGCTCTTAAGATAGCTAACGAAGTGGGACTGGGTAATCGCATTAATACTGTAATGCAAACTGCTTTCTTCCTTATTTCCGGTGTTCTGGAAAGGGATGCTGCTATTAAGATGATCAAAAAAGCTATCGAGAAATCATTTAAGAAAAAAGGACAAAATGTTGTAGAAATGAACTGGAAAGCGGTGGATATGACCAATGAAGCATTAGTGGAAATTCCTGTACCCAAAGAACTTCCTGCTAAACATGCCGATAAAAAGAAGCTAATTCCAGATGATTCCAGCGATTTTGTAATAAATGTTGTTGAAAAAATAATGAGAGAAAAAGGCGATGAAATTCCTGTTTCAGATATGCCGTTCGATGGATTTGTTCCATCCGGAACCGCAAAACTGGAAAAACGCGGTGTAGCTCCGTTCGTTCCTCATTGGATAAAAGAAAATTGCATTCAGTGTAATCAGTGTTCGGTTGTATGTCCGCATGCAGCTATCAGACCCAAACTGATAAAAGAAGCAGATCTGAAAAATGCACCTAAGACATTTGAGACCATAGATGCCATGGGTAAGGATAAAGGTGAATACAGGTATAAAATTCAAGTTTACATAGAAGATTGTGTAAGTTGCGGAAATTGTGTGATAGAATGTCCCAAAGAAGCTCTGGTAATGAAACCTATCGAAGAGGAAAGGATAGCTGGAGAAGCTAAAAATGCCCTGTTCTTCGATGCTCTTCCCACTGATGTTCTGGGTTCAAACACAGAAACCACTATCAAAGGAAGCCAGTTCAAACAACCGCTTATGGAGTTTTCAGGTGCCTGTGCTGGTTGTGGTGAAACACCTTATGTAAAATTGCTCACACAGCTCTTTGGTGATAGAATGATCGTAGCAAATGCTACAGGATGCTCTTCCATTTGGGGTGCAACTTTTCCAACCATGCCATACTGCAAGAATAAAGACGGACAAGGTCCTACCTGGGCAAACAGTCTTTTTGAGGATAATGCAGAATACGGTTTTGGTATGAGTCTGGCTGTAGCAGCCAATAGAAGACAATTGAAAACCAATGTGGAAATTCTTTTAGAGAAAGATATTTCAGAAGATCTGAAAGAAGCTCTACAATTTGCAATTGATAACTGGCGTAGCAAAGAAGCCGACGCTAAGAAAAACGCTAACAAAATTAAAGAACTTATAGAATTAGAACTCTTAACTCCATGCTGTGATTACAGAAAATCAGTTATCCGAAAAGTGATGGAACTGAAAAATTACTTCATAGAAAAATCAGTCTGGTCGTTCGGTGGTGATGGTTGGGCTTATGATATTGGTTACGGTGGTGTGGATCATGTAATGGCATCCGGTAAAAACATGAATATCCTGGTTATGGATACGGAAGTTTATTCCAATACGGGTGGACAGGCTTCCAAAGCAACTCCACTGGGTTCCGTAGCAAAATTTGCTGAAGCAGGTAAAAATACTGTTAAGAAAGACCTGGGATTGATGATGATGAGTTACGGTTATGTTTATGTAGCTTCCATTGCTCTGGGTGCGAACAAAGTTCAAGCACTCAAAGCAATGCGCGAAGCTGAAGCCTACGATGGACCTTCCATCATTATTGCTTATGCACCATGCATCAATCACGGTTTCGATATGACATACACTCAGAAGGAAGAGAAAAAAGCTGTGGATAGCGGTTACTGGGTGCTTTACAGATATAATCCGGACTTGAAGAAAGAGGGAAAGAATCCGTTTATCCTTGATTCCAGAGAACCTACAGTTCCAGTGGTAGATTTTCTGAAAGGTGAAACACGTTATACTTCGCTGGAAAGAACTTTCCCAGATAGAGTGGATGGGTTCCGAACAGAATTCGATAAATACGCCAGGGAACGTTACGATAAATATAAGAAAATGGCGGAAGATAAATAAACCGTAGATTTACGCGGATTAATGCTGATAATTCAACCTTCCAGGTTTTCAAAATCTGGAAGGTTTTTTTTAATTAATTTTCCGAAACCTATCTTCTATGGAAATTCTGATGAAAGAGATTTAGGAAAGTTGCATATTCTTTAACAATAATTCATAAATCATTTGACCTGAAATCGCTATTAACATTTATATAATTTCGTGAGAAATATATTGAGGTAATCATGAAAGAAATAACATTCAAACCAATCGGCATGATCCATTCTCCTTTTAAAGAACCGGTAGGAATGCCTATCCAACCAGCAGGAGCGAAAGGGACAAAAGGAACTATCGAGATATTTGAAGAATTTAAAGCGGGATTAAAAGACTTAGATGGTTTTTCTCACATTGTTCTGCTCTTTCATTTCCATCTTTCCAAAAACTTCAAATTGCTGGTACAACCTTATATGGAAGATAAAATAAGAGGTGTTTTTGCCACACGTGCACCACGCCGTCCTAACCAGATTGGAATGTCGATTGTACGAATTGATAAAATAGAAGATAACATCCTGCACATTTCTAATGTTGACATCATCGACGGAACTCCGCTTTTGGATATCAAGCCGTTCATACCTGAGTTTGATTGTTTCGATATTGGTGATGATAAAAAGATCGGTTGGCTGGAGAAAAGAGTGAGAAAGGTAGACGAACACCTTTCAGATGAAAGATTTAATTAGTATGAGTTGAAACGGGAAAGTAATACAAAATGGGAAAAATCAAAGTTCTGTCGGAAGAAGTTGCAAATCGCATCGCTGCTGGTGAAGTGGTAGAAAGACCAGTTTCTGTGATCAAAGAACTGGTTGAAAATTCTATCGATGCCAAAGCTTCCAAGATAACGGTTATTATAGAAAACGGTGGTAAAAAGCTAATGCAGGTGGCAGATAACGGTGATGGGATGAATGAAGATGATGCCATGCAATGTTTTGAAAGACATGCCACCAGCAAAATACGAACAGTAACGGATATCTTTAATATTTCCTCGTTGGGTTTCAGGGGAGAAGCCCTGCCCAGTATAGCTTCTGTAAGCCAGCTCACGCTGCTCACTAAACAGAAAGGAGGTGATCTGGCAGCAAAAGTGGAGTTTGATTCAGGGCAGTTGAAAGATTTTTCCAAATCATCTGCAAATGAAGGTACAACTGTTACCTTTAGAAAGTTATTCAGTAATGTTCCTGCTCGAAAAAAATTCCTTAAATTGGACCAGGTGGAGTTTAAACATATTTTGAATTATTTGCACTACCAGGCGATTCTGTATCCTGATATCCATTTTCGCTTTATAGCCGATGCAAAAGAGAAACTGAATTATCCTGCTGTGAAGAACAAAGAACTTCGTATGCAGGCTATTTTTGGCAGTGATTTCCTAAAAAGAGATCTTATAAAAATTGATACGGGAAACCAGGAAATGAAACTGTCTGGATATATCTCCGGTCTGGAAGAAGAATCTACAGGTTTTGCCGATTACCGCTATCTTTTTGTAAATGGGAGATTCATCAAAGACAAGATAGTTTTGCATAGTATCCGTTCTGCATACGATCCTTTTATCAAAAAACTCCGTATATTCCAGCAAGGGAAAATTCCGCCTTTTATCCTTTTCCTTTCAGTAGAACCAACTCAGGTGGATTTTAATGTTCATCCTGCTAAGATGGAGATAAGATTCGGTGATTCCGGAAAGGTTCACAATTTCGTAAAGACGGCAATAAATAATACATTGCTGAAATATGAAGATGAACGTTTTAAACAAATTAAATCGAAATTTTCGGAAGCATTGCAAACGGAAAAAACCACAAAAGTCGAATCCAGGATATTTGCAAAAAAGACCGATAAAAAACGATTCAGTGAAGTTAAGAAAGAACTCAAACAAATATATCAACCTGACATTTTCAGGAATAAGACCGATTCTGATAAACAGATCGAAGATAGTGTGTTGAAACAGAAACCCGATTTTTTTCTGCGTCCGGAAGAAGATGTAATAAATCCCTGGCAGCTTCATCAGAGTTATATTTTTGTACAGGCAGAAGACGGTTTGATGATCATCGATCAGCATGCAGCACATGAAAGGATAATCTACGAAAAGATACTTCAAAGGATTCATGGAGCTCCTGCTTCCACCCAGAAACTTCTTTTCCCGCTTGTAATAGACCT
>CBFDCX010000165.1:0-4422 GCA_965603415.1 uncultured bacterium | reverse complement strand
TTCTTTTTTCCGTTTTCAGTTTCTATCATCTGAAGTGGGATCAGATCATTGAAAACCTTCTGAGAAGAAGAGATCCATTTATCTATCTGTTTCTTTAGAAGATCGATGTATTCCATTTGAGAATCTGTTTTGGTTTTGATCTGGAAACTATCTTGTTGCTGCAGTTTATAGCTGCATTCTTCGGGACATTTAAAGTCTATACGAAGTTTATTACAGTCATGCCAGCAGATGTTGTTTGCCAATCTCAAACAGAAACGGTGACCGCGTCTTTCTTTACATATTTTGCATCTATCTGTTTTGAAGAAACCCAATTTTATCTCCTGATTATTTAATTATTGGCGGCGTATTCCGTTTGAATTCAGATACTTGTATCATTCTTTTTACTTTATCAATTATGTCTTTGGAAAATGATGCGATTAAATCTTCGTATTCCATTTCTTGGTCTAACATTTGGTATAAAATTTCATCCAATTCTTTGTAAGTGATTCCCATCTCATCTTCATCTGTTTGATCTTCCCACAGGTCTGCTGTAGGTTTTTTATTTATGACAGAATCAGGCAAATTCAGGATTTTCGCGAGTTTCAAAACTTCAGTTTTATAAAGATGTCCAATCGGTTCGAATGCACAGGCACTGTCACCATATTGAGTGCAGTATCCAACCATTAATTCAGATTTATTACCAGTACCTGCTACAAGTGCTTTGTATTTTGCAGAGAGATCATAAAGAACACACATCCTTTCTCTTGCAATACGGTTTCCCTTTCTCAGAATATCTGCATCCGCAGCATATTTTTTAAAATAAACATCCACCATTTGCGAAATATCCACGACTTCATACTTGATCTCAAGCCTCTCTGCCAACTGTTTTGCATGCTCAAGGCTATCAGGATGACTCTTCCTATATGGAAGCATAACTCCAAAAACGTTTTCTTTCCCAATAGCTTTTATGCACAATGCTGCAGTTACTGAAGAATCGATTCCACCGGAAAGTCCAACAATAAGCTTTGTAAATCCAGCTTTATTCAGTTGCTGTTTAATAAATTCCGTGATCTTCTCGATCTCATTCTGATAATTCAATTCCCGCATTTTTTTCTCCTGACTCAACGAATATCAAACAACAACAAATAAGTTTTAATTGCATTCGAGGTCAAGCAAATATTTTAAAATTGAATACATAGAGTAACTGCAAAACGATCTTCCCAAAAACTGCTTGACATCAATAAATCTAATAAACTTTTCGATACTGATATTTTATAAGTAAATTTAGAAAATAAATATGAATGGATTTAATTCCATATCATACTCAGGAGGCAGGTTAATGACGAATGTTCTGGAAATGAAAAAAGCTCACAAAGTTATTGCCCGGATGGATTATGTTCCATCACCCACCCAGAAAGGTTACACAAATAAAACTCTATTTGTGAATCTTTCGGATAAATCGATCAAAAGTAAACCGGTTACACAGCAAATGAAAGATCTATTTATAGGTGGGAAAGGCTTTGGACTCTGGCTTTTATGGAATGCAGTGAATGAAAACACAAAATGGGACAGCTCGGAAAATGAGATTGTTATCTCCAGTGGTCCCTTAGGTGGAACCAGTTCTTTTCCCGGTGCCGGTAAATCGCTGGTAGTATCCATCTCCCCTACAACAGGAAGTATCATCGATAGTAACGTTGGTGGTCACTTCGGTCCACTTCTTAAATTCGCAGGATGGGATGCCATTGAACTTCAAGGGAAAGCAGATAAAGATGTTATCGTTTTCATCGATGCTATCAATAAAAAGGTAACCATCGAAGAGGCTCCGTTAGAAGCTATAGAAGCTCATATTGCATCCGAACAGTTCACAGAAATGTATGCAGATTCCGAAGAAGAAAAACAAAATATCTCTGTAGTATCTGCCGGTGTTGGTTCAGATCATGTTCTCATCGGTTGCCTGAACTTTTCCTGGTGGGATTGGAGAAGACAGGGAACCCGCATCAAACAAGCTGGTCGTGGTGGGATAGGTTCTGTTTTCCGCAATAAAAAAATAAAAGCACTCATTGTGAAAACTTCCAATATGCGTCCCAAATGGACGATCCAGGAAAGACAATCTGAAAAAGGAGTTTAGCATGCAAAATATCAATAAAATAATAGATAAATGGAATGCAGATCCCGATTATGTAATCGAGATGATGCAGGATATTCAGGATGAATTTCGGTTTATTCCCCGTGAAGCTTTGGAAGAAGTTACTCTCAAAACCAAAGTTCCACTGGCAAGATTATATCATATCGCAACATTTTATAAATCATTCAGTTTAACTCCTCGTGGAGAATATGAAATCCAAGTTTGTGTAGGAACAGCCTGCCATGTTAAAGGAGCTCCACTGATTGTTGATGCATTTTCCCGGGAATTGAAAATAGAATCAGGAGAAACGACTGCTGATGGATTATTCTCTCTGGAAGGCGTTAGATGCCTTGGTTGCTGCAGTTTAGCTCCTGTTGTTACCATCGGAGATGATTTATACTCTAAAGTTAAAACTGTAGATATTCCAGAATTGATTTCAAAATACAGGAAGGAGGAAAAATGAAGAAGTTAACTCCTGACCAAATAGAAATAATTCAAGATAAAAGGATAAATGAATTAAAAAAATACAAAGCATCATTAATGATTTGTGCAGGAACCGGATGTGTTTCTGCTGGTTCTTTGACTTTGAAGGAATTACTTGATAAAAAATTAAAGGAAAAAGGTCTGCAAGACAAATATCTTGTTGTTCCTACCGGATGTAATGGCTTTTGTGCTCAAGGTCCAATACTTGTTATTCAACCTCAAGGGATATTTTATCAAAAAGTATCATCTGAAGATATTCCGGACATTATTGAAAGTCTTGAAAGTGGAACTTATGTAGAAAGACTCCTTTATAAAGATAAAAAATCTGATACTTCGATTCCGAAAATGGAAAATATAAAATTCTTTGGCAAACAGAAACTAATCGCACTTCGTAATAAAGGTATCATCAATCCGGAAAAGATTGATGATTCAATTGCCAGGGGAGCTTATTTATCTCTGGTAAAGGTTTTACATCAAATGACACAAGAGGAGATTATTGAGGAAGTAAAAAAATCCGAATTAAGGGGACGCGGTGGAGGTGGATTTCCTACTGGTTTAAAATGGGAAGTTTCTAATAAAACTGGAAAGGATAGAAACGAAACTCCGTATATCATCTGTAATGCTGATGAAGGAGACCCAGGAGCTTTTATGGATAGAAGCATTGTGGAAGCAGACCCACATGCAGTTATTGAAGGAATGGCTATCGGAGCCAAAGCAATAGGAGCATCTGAAGGATTTGTCTATATTAGAAAGGAATATCCTCTGGCGTTGAAACGTCTTCAAATAGCGATCAAGCAGGCAAAGGAATATGGACTGCTCGGTAAAAATATTTTAAATTCTGGGTTTAACTTTGAAATTCATATTCACAGAGGAGCTGGAGCTTTTGTTTGTGGAGAATCAACCGCTCTTATTACTTCGATTGAAGGAAAAGCAGGTGAACCGACAGCTTCCTATATTTATCCTGCTGAAACCGGTTTCAGGAATCATCCGACCATCGTGAATAATGTGGAAACCTGGGCAAATATTTCTGTAATAATCGAAAAAGGAGCAGATTGGTTCGCATCGATTGGAAGTATTGAAGGTTCAAAAAAAAGTACAGGAACTAAAGTATTCTCACTTGTTGGAGATATTGAAAATACAGGTTTAGTTGAAGTGCCAATGGGAATTACTCTTCGAGAAATTATTTATGATATTGGAGGTGGAATTCCAAATGGAAGAGACTTCAAAGCAATACAGACAGGAGGACCTTCCGGAGGTTGTCTTCCCAAAACTCATCTTGACCTGCGAATTGATTTTGATACACTTACAGAAGCAGGTTCGATGATGGGTTCAGGTGGTTTGATTGTGATGGATGATAAAACCTGTATGGTCGATATCGCTAAATATTTCATTGATTTTCTAAAAGAAGAATCTTGTGGAAAATGCACCCCTTGTCGTGAAGGTTTAATAAATCTTTCTGATATTTTAGCAAGAATCACAAAAGGTGAAGGCAAGGAAAATGATATTGAACTGATGAAAGAAATAGCAGAAACAATGGAATTAGCTTCATTGTGTGCATTAGGTCAAACTGCTGCTAATCCGGTATTGAGTACAATCCAATATTTTAGAGATGAATATGAAGCTCATATAAAAAATAAAAAATGTCCGGCTGGTGTTTGTAAGGAATTGATCAAATACAAAGTGAACGATAATTGCACGGGCTGTACGATCTGTGCAAAGAATTGTCCTGTTGATGCCATTTCCGGGAAACCAAAAGAAATGCATCTCATAGACCAGGGGAAATGCATCAAATGTGATATTTGCAATGAAGTATGTAACTTCGATGCCATTACGGT
>CBFDCX010000164.1:0-4485 GCA_965603415.1 uncultured bacterium | reverse complement strand
CGGAAAGATGATTAATAGAGTCAAATTCAAATAAAGTAGTCGAATAATAATTATACGGATCAAACTTGTAAACATATTCATTTGTGCTGCCTTTTGCGAAGATGTATATCTCATCATCATATATTTGAAGATCTTGCAATGATTGAGCTGGAGAATCGACTATTACATACAGAGCAAATGTATTACCATTATCTATAGAATAATGCAGGTAAATAAAGTTAACATACTGTTTCTGATAAGCAACAGCTACAATATTATCCTGAGATGCAATCGGCAGACGCTGTGTCATCATATCTGTTAATTGCCATTCCTGTTGTTGTATGAAGGTAACGCCAGCATCTTCCGATACGGTTATCACAATTTTCGGCTCTACACCATTTGGATTGGAAACCGGATAATCAGGTGGTGTAATATCCAGGAAACGAGAATCATAATGGTAATCTTTACTATAACCTGAAGATCCGTGGGTCCCATCGTAATGATAAATATCCATTTCCCATTGATTGTCACCAGGATGGTTGTAAGGATCACCACCTGAACGGTGCACATAACCACGGCGTCTTTGCGCTATCGAACCAAATATTGTAATCATTCCCCGTTCAGATACAATATCATTAGAAGATTCCGGCCACACCGGATTATACCAGGGATAATCTGTGCCGTAGGGTACTGCATAATCCGCAAAATTATTATTCGGATAACTGTTCAAATAATCAGGAGCTTCATAAGGAAAACCACAAGTACCGTTAATTTGCGGACTATTTCCATGTAGTGTAAAACCTTGTATATTGGGTGGTATATTCGGAGTAATGGGATAGATGAATTTATGAAAATCGATGAAGGTATAAGTTGTATCTTGAAATGTATAGGGACTCATCGCTGTAAAATCAGGCGTAGAGCCGTGAGGATGCTGGTACTCAAAAGAGAATATACCATCATAATGGCAAGCCAGATCACCATAAATCAGTGTATCTCCTATGCCAATGGCAGCATAAGCTCCGTAAAGCATCACATCACTGCAGTTATCATCACGAATTTCCATATTGTTAAACGGATCGCGGTGCTTGTATTTAATATATATCCTTTTTTCGGAAACAAGTCCAAAGTAATCGGTTAAATTCGGATTATCAGGATCATCAGGTGGATCACCTGGAATAGTATTTGTGTAAGTAATATCTCCCACAATGTAAATCGTATCGGCACAACCGAAAGTAGTTGCACCATTAATTTCTCCTTCTATCCAAAGTTGAGCGCTTCCTACCCAAAAGGATTGATTATTAAGAGTCATTGCGAGTCCCTGTGTCCAGATAGTGTCATACATCGTAATATGATTCGTCCAGATATGATCTGTATCTTCGAACCAGTTTCCACCGTTATTTATCACTGCATTGGCAGTAGCCTCATCATGTGGAAACCAGCTATAAACATCGAACTCTTCAATCCCTGTTTCCACAATATCACCGTACATGGAACTAAAACCACTGCCATCCAACTTAACATACACAATATCCGTTTCAGGATCACCAAGCGGAATTCCATTTTGCATTATCAAGTCTGCTGAAGGATTAAAACTATAGGGAGGTACTTCTTCAGCCCAGCCACCCAGAAATATTTGGGCCATAGGTGCACTTAAAACAGCTGGCAATCCTGTTAACCGATCCATTATCCGTCCTGCAGATGAAACAAAACCGTGAAATATAGGCCAATCATTACCTGGACCATATATCCAAATATCATTATTGGAATGAACCGGTCCAAATAGCTCATCCCAATACATAAAACTAAGTATGGCAGCAACAGCTCCACCATCTGCATTCTCAGATTCTTCGGTATCTGTAAAATGTTGAAAATTAGATAGCGCTACAGATGCTCCCTGCTGATAGCAGAGATAAATTTTGTCATCCTCTGTTGTAGAAGAGAAACCCGATATATCGCTTAACAGGCTGTCACAGACAAATGTCTGTCCCCCATCATCGGAAATTGCTTTATAGAATGTATAATCTTCCTTCACGTAGAAGATCACTATTTCACCGGTGGGTAGAACTTCCAGGCACGGTTTAGTACTATTCCTGAGTTCAAAATAATGAAAAATAATTTCATCGATAAGCGTGTAGGTAAAATCTTCTCCATTTGGTGAATGAACAAAATAAACATTATTCGAAACGCCATTCACAAACGTCATGAATACTTCATCTCCAATCACTTTACAGGCACGACTGCCGCGATAATAAACTTCATCAATGTTTTCATTAACCTGTACCGGCTGGTTGAATTGTGAAAAAAGCGGTGTAAAAAACATAAGCAAAAACAGCATTTTCCAGAGTTTCATTTTTCCTCCTGCTCAGCAAGACTCGACTAGAAATGACTAACAGATGTGCGAGTCGAGTTTAACCTATAATTACTTTATCCCAGGCTCTTCCCGCCCACTCCAAAGTTCTCACGTGGAACTTCATCGATGCGCACGTAAACAGCACTTTCGGGTTTATGAGTAACTTCCACAACTACATCGGTTAATTTTCTGATAAGTTGCACTTTTTGTTTCTCGGAAAGACTTCCAGCATTTTCTAATGTAACTATCGGCATTTGATTCTCCTTTTATTCTTCATTGGGAAAAAGAAACCAGAAAAGCAGGTACAAAACTATTCCTACTCCTGCTACCAATGACATCACAATAAAAGCGATCCGCACCAGGCTCACGTCCCAGCCCAGGTAATTGGAAATTCCGCAGCAGACGCCTGCTATCATCCTTTTCTTCCAACAACGCAGTATTTTATGTTTGTCTTCTTCTTCAGTTTCAATATCGATAATTTCCGGTTCATCAATTTTTCCGGGAAGAACAATAAATAAAAGCAAATAGAGCCAACCACCGGAAAAACCAAAGAATAGAGATATTACAAATATCAACCTCAGTATGTTAGCTTTTATGCCAATACTTTCCGCCAGACCACCGCAAACTCCAGCTATTATTTTATCCGTATCCGATAGATGTAATTTTTTCATTTTCCCTCCTGAAAGAATCCTGTATAATTGGTAGAAAAAGAATTATTCCGTCAAGAAAAATAAAAAAGATAAAAATTTGACATAATTATGTTAATCCTGAATTTAGAAATTCGAATGAACGGGAGAGTAAGATGAAAACAAAGAAGATCACTATTCGTACTTCCAGGCGGGAAGAACTGATAGATATAACTGATGAAATTCTACAATTCGTAAGGGAATCCGGTGTTAACGAAGGAAAGATCACTGTTTTCATTCCGCATACCACAGCAGCAGTTACCATCAATGAAAACGCCGATCCAACAGTGCAAAGGGATATCATATTTACTCTCAATAAACTTGTACCCAAACTGCCGGATTACCATCACCTGGAAGGCAATTCCGATGCACATGTAAAAAGTTCGTTAATAGGCTGTTCACAAGATGTTTTCATTTCTGATGGCAGTTTGGTTCTGGGAACCTGGCAGGGAATATATTTCTGTGAATTCGATGGTCCCCGCAATAGAACTGCGGTTTTAAGGATAGATTAGATGATCTGGTGCAGTTTCTTACTGTCGCTTGTTTTGCTGCTTTTTATAGCCAGGAAAAACCTGTGGCTGGCTCTGATAGTGGGTGCATTTGTACTTGGTATATTCAACCTGGATCTAACAGAACTTTTATCACTGATCATTTCCACCATTACAGATCCGGCAATTTTACTTCTGGCATTAGCAGTCGGATTGATACCTATGATCGGTGGGGGATTGCAGGTATCTGGTCTTCTGGCAGACCTGGTGGACAACCTGCAGATGAAAAGACGGGTTTTCCTTGGGTTCTCACCTGCATTAATGGGATTACTTCCCATTCCTGGCGGGGCGTTGCTTTCTGCGCCTATGTTAAGCAAAGCTGGTGATGATATTCCCTCTTCTACATATACTGCCATTAATGTATGGTTTCGTCACATCCTCATATTGATCTATCCGCTGGGAGCTCTTCTACCCTGCTCCAAGATGGCAAATTTGAATGTTTATACCATTATATTATTCCTTCTTCCAGCATTTGCCGTTCTGTTTTTATTGGGATATTTCTTCTTCTTATATGACATTCGTGGAAATATGCCGTCAGAAAAGAAGATCGATCTTAAAAAAATGATCCCACCTTTGTTTATAATAGTCATAGCCCCTTTTATTCACATAATTCTTTCCAATTCGGGTATTATGGATGAAATATCTTTGCTAATTGGTATATCCACCAGTTTGATCCTTACATATCTCATCGGCAAACTGCAAACAAAAAACATAAAAGGGATTTTAATTAAAATGAAGCCATGGAAATACTTCCTCATCATAATTGGAGTATTCTTATTTCTGCATATATTCAAGGCTTCTAATATTTCGGAAGAGATATCGAAGATAAATATTTCCAGATCATTCCTGATAGTTTTTGTGGGTGGATTTTTAGGTTTTGTTACAGGACGAGTTCAACTTCCGATTTTTATTTTAGTTCCCA
>CBFDCX010000163.1:0-4502 GCA_965603415.1 uncultured bacterium | reverse complement strand
GTGATGCCCGGTTTTGTAGATCCGCATACTCATCCTGTTTTTGTACATACTCGCGAAAATGAATTTGCCATGCGCATTAAAGGAAGATCCTATGTGGAGATCTCTCAAAGCGGGGGAGGGATCCGTTCCAGCATAGAAGCAGTGAGGGAAGCATCCGAAGATGAATTATATGGTCTGGCTGAAAAAAGAATAAAAAAAATGATCTTAAATGGCACTACCACTCTGGAAGCAAAGAGCGGTTATGGGCTTTCCACAGAAAGTGAAATTAAAATGTTGAAAGTTATAAAACTACTGAATGAAAACCTGCCGATAGATATTGTTCCCACTTTTATGGGTGCACATGAATTTCCAATTGAATACAAAGATAATCATGAAGAATACATTCGCATCCTGAAAGAAGAAATGATGCCGGAAGTAAAAAAGCAAAATTTAGCTGAGTATTGTGATATTTTCACGGAAGATCATGTTTATAATATTCAGCAGTCCAGAGATATCCTGAATCATGCAAAAAAGTTAGGATACAAACTGCGGATGCATGCAGATGAGATCAAACCTATCGGTGGAGCAGAACTGGCTGCCGAAGTGGGAGCGATTTCCGCAGATCACCTGGGAGCTGCTTCCGATGAAGGAATACAGGCTTTAAGTAAAGCTGGTGTTATTGCCACTCTTTTACCGGGAACCATTTTCAGCCTGGGAATGAAGTCTTATGCCAGGGCACGCGACATGATAGATGCGGATGTTCCCGTAGCATTAGCCACTGATTACAATCCCGGAAGTTGTAACTGTGACAGTATGCAATTTATTATTACGTTGGCTTGTCTGCAAATGAAAATGACACCGGCAGAAGCTATCGTCGCATCCACAATTAATGCGGCTTATTCTCTGGAAATGGGTGACAGGATCGGCAGTCTGGAAGTTGGAAAGCAAGCTGATATCCTGATAATGGATATGCCGTCATATAAATTTCTGCCATATCATTTCGGTTCAAATAATGTAGAAACTGTTATCAAGAATGGCGAGGTGATTTGGAAAAATTAGCAACGAACAAAACGAACAATATTTTGTATTGATGTTATCATAAAATTATAGCTAATTTCTTTCAGCAGTATCTTATATTCATCTTTCAGAATCCTTTGCAGTCCCCTTTCAGCGAAAGGGAAACGTAGAATAGCAAGAAGAAACTTCTTCAGCGGCATCTTATGTTCCCTCTATTTAAGCGGAGCGTAGAAGAGAGGGACAGCAGGGTGAGTTTAGTTGGCGAAACAGGAGTTTCGCTTCAAAAAAATGTTCCCAATCAGGGGATTGGGAACAAGATATGTTAAGTAGTTTGGGAACAAGAGAAACTCAGGATGGAAGATTTCTTCCAACAGAGGTTTTCTGTTTATTCTAAATTTTCTTCGATAGTTTCTCCGCTTCTTTCTGCATTAATTTATCTGCATCATCGAGCGGTTGCATTTCAATTGTTTTCTGTAAAAATTCTTTCGCCTCTTCTTTATTTTTCAGTTTCAGAAGAGTTTTGCCCAGCCAGAGATAGTGGCGAACTTCATCCGGTTTTGCAACAATTGCTTTACGAAAGTACATATCTGCTTCTTCAAAACTTGCTTTTGGTGGAGTTTCATAAACAATTTTTGCGATCGTGCGTTCAAACCAACTGAGATCGGCAAGTTTGTAATGCCACTGTCCCATCAAATGCAGTGTGCCGTCATAATTCGGGTCGAGTTCCAATGCGCGTAATCCGTATATTTCCACCTCATAAGAATTGATGATCTTCTGTTTTGTGCCTTCCAGAATGCCAATTTTCCCGATGAGAACAGCATACCAATGATTTGCGCGAGCTGAGTTCGGAGCAAGTTCGAGAGCCATTTTAGCTGCTTCAAATCCGGGATAGAAGTGCTCTTTATGAATTTCCTCGTCATCCGTCTGATCTGCAATATCAAAATGAGCTTGTGCGATACGCCAGTATAATTCATGATCATTCGCATATATTTCGACTAATTTTGTAAGTTCATCGAGTTCCGAATTATATTCATTTATATCTCGCAAGCTATCTGCTTTTGCAAGATCTTCCATCGGAATAGAAAATAAAGAAACAGCTAAACTTATACCCAATAACAAAATTAATTTTTTCATAACTTACCTGCCTTTAATAGTTCTTGCAGATGTTCAACGTATTTTGCTGCTCCCCCGTATTGATATCCGGTCTGGGCAATCACCTGTCCTTCAGAATTTAAGAGCAGTATGGTTGGGAATCCTCTTATCTCGTATTTTCTGGCTAAATTATCATTGTAGGCTTTTGTCTCTCTTGTTTGTGGAATATCGCGTGGAAAATCTAATTCAACCAGAACGAGATTTTCTGTGGAATACTGAATAAATTCTTCCTGTGAAAAGATTTCATCACGTAGCTTGAAACACCAGCCGCACCAATCTGATCCGGTAAAATCAACAAAAATGGGAAGCTCTTTTTCTTGTGCGATTTCCTGGGCTTTTTCAAGGTTTGTTAACCAGATCAATTTTTCTGTGCTTTCCCTGTTTTCTGCGTAGACATTAATGAATAGCAAAGTTAGAATGGCAATTATGAATATAGATCGTTTCATTTAATTTCATCTCCGTTAACAATGATTTTTGAATTTATTGTTGCTGCTTTATTAAGCATTTCAGTTACACCACAATACCTGGTTTCCGAAAGTTCCACTGCCCTTTTAAGCTTTGCTGAGGGTAGATCTTTTCCAGTAAAAATGTAGTTAAGATTTATAGTGTGGTATATCTTTGGATGTTCTTCCGTGAGTTCACCATCAACAACAAGTTTCAGTTTATAATCTTCAACTTTCATTTTTGCAAGAATTGAAACCACATCCATTCCAGTGCAACCGGCAAGGCTACTTAAAAGCAGACCTTTGGGTCTTGGTCCTTTGCTTTCTCCACCCACTTTTGGATCGGCATCTATAATTAAGTGATGATCATTCAATTCAATATCGAAAGCCATCTTACCAAGCCAATTTGCAATAGAAGTTTGCTTCATTATTCCGCTTCTTTTTCTGCCAATGCTTCCAGATATGAATCGGTATATAATTTAACGCACTTATAAATTGTTTCCGGATTGTCTTTCTTTAATTTACTGATCAAGTCTTCCTGAAGATTCATAAAGTCAAGAAGGGTCTGTTTGTTTGTTTTTCTGCCTTTTTCGGTTACTTCGGCTAACCAGCTTCTTCTATCTCGTTTGGAAGGAAATCTTTTTACAAGTTTCTTTTTAACCAGGGTATCGATTATTCTTGTTATCCTGCTGTGAGAAACCTTCATTTCAACCGATAGATCATTCATACATACCGGCTTTTTGACAGTAGTTAAATAATTTAAAAGATCACATTCCATCCTGCCCAGGTTAAGGCATTTACGCCGGATCATTTCCTTTTTGGAACACAATTTGTAGATCTGCTTACTTAGCTCTGAGTACTTATTTACTAGTTTGTCCATTTTACTCTCCTTATTAATTTTTTTAAATACTTAACTTTTTTTTCTTACACTCACCTTTAGCTACATTAATATTTACAGGCAATAAAACTTATGGAAAGAATAATTTTCGCAGGTAAAAACGCAAGTTATTTTTTATTTTGAAGGGAGATTAATTTTATTATTATATCTTTAGATTGCAGTCCTTCCGCTTCAGCAGCGAAAGAAACAATAATCCGGTGTTGTAATACTATTCGGGAAATATATTTGACATCGTCAATTGAAGGAGTTAAACGGTTGTTTAGTGCAGCCCTTGTTTTGGCTGCGTAAACAAGATATTGAGAAGCACGAGGTCCCGCACCCCAATTCACCCATTTTTTTATGAAGTCGGGAGATTCTTTGTATTGCGGTCTGGTAGAGCGAGCCAGTTTAACTGCAAAATCAAAGACATGCTCACTAACAGGAATATGTTTTATCGCATTTTGAATTTCGATAATTTCTTCTGCTGATAATATTGGTTTAAGAGATCCTGTTAAATTTATCGGGTCTTTTTTTACTATATCTTTCTCTTCTTCATAAGATGGATAATCGATATTTAGGTAAAACATGAATCTATCCAATTGAGCTTCCGGGAGTGGATATGTGCCTTCTTGTTCGATGGGATTTTGAGTAGCAAGCACCAGGAACGGTTTTTCCAGATCATAAGTTTCATTACCGGCTGTAACCTGGTATTCCTGCATGGCCTGTAATAAAGCAGACTGTGTTTTGGGTGGAGTCCGGTTGATCTCATCTGCCAGAATAATATTAGCAAAAACAGGACCCTTAATGAACTCAAAGTATCTTTTACCATCGGTTTTATCTTCTGCCAGGATGTCTGTACCGGTAATATCTGATGGCATCAGGTCTGGTGTGAACTGAATACGGCTGAACTTCATATTCAAGACTTTTGCCATTGTAGAAACAAGCAGGGTTTTTGCTAATCCGGGTACACCTTCCAGCAAACAATGACCATTCGAAAAAAGAGCAATAAGAAATTGTTCGACAATTGCATCCTG
>CBFDCX010000162.1:0-4547 GCA_965603415.1 uncultured bacterium | reverse complement strand
TAATAAGAAAATACTCTTTTTCATCAGGAAAGCCTTACATTGAATAAAAGTATCAAAAGGATTTAAATTTACTCACACAATGTAGCTACCATCACCGCTTTGATGGTATGCATCCTGTTCTCTGCTTCTTCAAAAACTTTGGAAACAGGACTTTCAAAAACTTCGTCTGTCACTTCCATTTCCTGTAGACCGAATTTCTCGTAAATATCTTTTCCAACTTTGGTCTTTGTATTATGAAAAGAGGGAAGGCAGTGCAGAAATATAGTGTTATCTTTTCCGGTCATGGTCATCATTTCTTTATTTACCTGGTAAGGTTTTAGCAAATTTATACGTTGTTCCCATACTTCAGCAGGTTCTCCCATAGAAACCCACACATCAGTGTAAATAACGTCAGCGTCTTTCACTCCCGTTTCAACGTTGTCTGTTATGGTTACATTACCTCTAGTTCCTGCAGCAATTTCTTTGCATTTAACTACTAATTCTGCATCTGGTTGCACTTCCCTGGGAGCTACAATGCGCAGATCCATTCCCATCTTTGCTCCACCTACAAGTAATGAATTTGCTACGTTGTTCCTGCCGTCTCCCACGTAAATAAAAACTATCTCATTGTAAGGTTTGTTAAGACATTCTTTAGCTGTAAGAAAATCTGCCATGACCTGGGTTGGATGGAATTCTGTAGTAAGTCCGTTCCAAACGGGAACACCTGCGAATTCACCAAGTTCTTCCACTATTCTTTGACCGAACCCGCGATATTCGATGCCATCATACATTCCGCCTAGAACTCTGGCTGTATCTTTCATGGTTTCTTTATGCCCGATCTGGCTGCCGGTTGGACCCAGGTATGTTACATGAGCTCCCTGGTCGAATGCTGCAACTTCAAATGCACAGCGGGTTCGCGTGGATGTCTTTTCGAAGATCAGGGCAATATTTTTCCCTTTTAATTTTTGTTCTTCTTCACCTTCATATTTGTCGTTTTTAAGTTTTGTAGAAAGTTCAAGAAGATATTTGATCTCTTCCGGTGTAAAATCCAGAAGTGTAAGAAAATTACGTCCTTTTAAATTTAAAGCCATAACCATCTCCAAGAATTTTTTCCAAAGATTTAAAGATAGGATTTTACAGCAAGTATTTTTATAAAAAAAGCGGGGATCGCTCCCCACTACGTTTTATTTGATTAGTATTATCTTCTTAAAATTATTTGAAGATACAGTTCTTAATCTCACAAAGTAGAGTCCACTGGAAACCTTCCTGTTCGAGTTATTTGTGCCTTCCCATATATAATTAGAAGAAGTTGATATCTCATTTTGAAGCAAGGTTTTCACTAATTGTCCCCGCATATTGTATATCTGCAAAGTAACAGGTTTATCTGCATCAGAGCTTTTCAGGGTAAGAGAAATATTAGTTTCCGGGTTAAACGGATTGGGATAAACAGTGATTGAACTTGATATTGGTGTTATAATTTCTTCATCGGAATTTCCGGTGGGAACCATACCATTGGGACCTCCATAAGCACCCATATCGTTGCGGGTGCCATCAAGATCGTTATAGGCAGGATCAGGATTTCCTGCATCGATACAGGGAGAGGTTTCCTGCAGCCACCAAGAAGCGATAAGACCATTATGATCTGTTCCATTTCCAGAAGAAGGATTTACAAATAAAGGATCAGCATCGATATTACCGGTTCCGGTATAACCACCGGAAATACATGAATAAGTCACATCGGTACTACCACCGATATTATTGAATACAGTTGCATCTGTTATCAGGATATCGTTCATTTCAGTAATATCGGAGTTAAAAATAAATATTTCACTTACGGATGAACTATTATTAGCGATCGTATTATTTATCAGGCTCACATCGGAATCCATCTGGAAAACCAGTGAACCATAATTACCGGTATTATTGACGATTACATTATTCCTGATCTGGGAAGATGAGGCTACACAGCGAATACCACCAGTATTGGCCGAACTCTGGTTATTGGCAATAATGTTATTTTCAATAATTACATCATCGGATGATTGAACATCGATTGCTGCTCCTTTTGCAGTACTGGAATTAGTATAGAACACACAATTAACTATTTCTAAATTCGTATAATTTTCTATTCCAACAGCTGTTTCTGTGGCATTACTGAATTTACAGTTGATTAGCTTGTTATCTTCCTGGGTATTTGAAAATCTCATACCTCTCCAATCGGTTACAGAGTTAAATAGAATGATTGCAGAACCGCTTGCATCGGCTTGCAGCATACCATTAACGGAAAACAGTGAATTATTTTCTATAAATATGTCTACTCCGGGAAGAATATACAATTCATTATCTTCAGAAACCTGAACATCATCCACAATTGTGTAAGGCTCAAATTCTTCCGTCCAGATACCGGAAAGATTGCCCGAAATGGAAGATGCATCGGTAACAGTGATAAAATCTTCAATAGTTGTTTCCACTATTTCATAGCCATCTGTTATCTGCAAGGTTACATCATAGGTTCCTATTTCATTATAATAATGGAACGGATTTTCATCATAATTATCATAAACTCCATCCCCATCAAAATCCCAGGCATAACCAATAATACCGTTCGGTGGATATGATGTATTGTAGAACTGCACACCCAGGTTGGATGGTCCTGTCTGCACGTTGCTTTCGAACATGGCAATGAGTCCGGTTTCCAATGTGAATTCAATGGTATCTCCAGCATAACCAATATCGTGAATGTATAATCCACCGGGATCTCCATTCTGCAGGAAACAGGAAGGATTTGAATTGTCATTTATCTCGGTTCTTCCCACATCGGTACTGAAATGAGCCAGATTAATGTTGCCGTTCACTGTGAGCGTTCCATCTGGACGGTATACATATAATTCATCAGGCGGACCATTGGCGTTTCCATTCTGAGTAGGATCGATGCGGTAAACTATCAATCCTGTACCGGGAACACTTGGTTCAAATATACCCTCCTCTTTGCGGTATTCCACCATAAAGAATTCGGTGTTGGAATTTGGAGAAGGAATTTTATAGCAACTATATGGAAAATTGGCAATTGGATCAAGAGAGTAAGTTCCCGAAGCAGTAATTTCCGGAAGCTCATCGAACCACATACCATATTTGTATTTCATATATGCAGTCATATGTTCGGGAGGATTGGGACAGGCACACATCAAGTCCCATGAACCGGCTGGATCAATTCCATTGGAAGTATAATGATAAAGATCGGGTGCACCGAGTGAATGGAACATTTCATGACACAAAACACCTACTCCACTGCTCTGCAGACTGTTGGAAAGTTGAAAATTATATGCCCAAACCTGAGCTCCATTCAAATAAACATTATAAGAATACAAAACCCACATATGCGGCCAGAGAAGATCAGCCCAAGCCGCCGCAGCGCCCTTGATAATGAAACAGATATTATCAACAAGCCCGTCATCATCATTATCGATATCCAGGGTAGGAGGAACTTGCGGAGCAATGTAATTTATGGCATTCATAAGAAGTGTATGTTCTCTTTGTGTACGCTGATCACCA
Organism: uncultured bacterium; assembly: GCA_965603415.1. Taxonomy (GTDB): domain Bacteria; phylum Cloacimonadota; class Cloacimonadia; order Cloacimonadales; family TCS61; genus JACNIV01. The sequence continues at coordinate 1,016 of CBFDCX010000162.1, read as the reverse complement.
TTTTGATAACCAATAGGATTTGTAACAGGATCGTAAACCAGATAATAATCTCTGGGATGGGAATCCTGATAGGAAACGATCACATTCCCATTGGGTTCCGGGTAGGAATGAGAAAATATCTCTAACTGTTCATCGGAAACTTCCCAATAATATTCAAACATAGAATTTGAGTCTTGCAGGTTAAACATATTATCATAAAGGGAAAAAGGTTCTTCAAATTCTGTTTGATCGCTGAAACGGATAAAAACAACCAGATTGTTTATTATGCCTGTAGTGGAAACCCTGTTATGTAACTGAACAAGGATAGCATTGAATTCATCTCTACGGTCCCACAGGTTATCGGGAAGAACATTAACACCAGGTTCAAGATCGTAATCTACCGGGTTGTGAATACCAGGAATATAATTGGTAGGCACTAAAGTATTTCCCGCTAATTTTGCATACACGTAAAATCCGGTATGAGTATCCCTGATAATGGTATAATTATTTTCATCGTGCAGCCAGTTAAAGAATTCATCTCCCGAAGCGAAACATTTCAAAACAGTTCCATCCGGTTGGATCAATTCCTGCTCGATATCAGTAAGATATGCTGCAAAAATGGAAGTAGTTATTAAAAAAAATCCAATCAATATCTTTAGTTTCATTTTATTCTCCTAGATAAATTTGTTTAAGTTAAATGCACAACTCATTCCAAGATTAATAAAAAAAACGCTCCCGAAGGAGCGTTTTATTGATGTTTATAACAATACTTTATTTCAATAAAATCATCTTCTTAGCTGTAAGATTGGAAACGGTTTTCATTTTTACGAAGTACATTCCGCTGGATGTGTTAACTAAATTATTGTCTGTTCCATCCCAGATGAAAGTAGAGTTGTTAACTACCTCATTATCTACCAGGGTTTTTACAAGCTGTCCCTTGATGTTATAGATTCCCACGCTAACAGGATGTTGCAGATCTTGTGCTGTGATAGAAAGAGCAATATTAGTCTGTGGATTAAATGGATTAGGATATACGC
>CBFDCX010000161.1:0-4563 GCA_965603415.1 uncultured bacterium | reverse complement strand
GATGAAATTGCCGAGATTTGCGGGATCACACCACTGGAAATACGTAAGATCAATGGATTCAAACAGGGAAGCATCACTGCCAGCGGACAGAAATTATCGGAACATAAAGTGTCTTTGCATCAGGTAATCCGGGAAGCAATTGAAAAAAGTAATTATCAAGAAAAATACGAACAATATAAAAAAGCGAATACAGTAAGCAGAAGATACAAATATGGTATCGGGTTATCTTGCAGTTATCGAGGATGCTCGCTTGGTGCAGAAGGTACAGATGCATCTTCTGCCATCGTTTCTGTGCAGGCAGATGGAAGTGTAATTGTGTTCACCGGAGTTAACGAAAATGGTCAGGGACTTCGCACCACATTCTGCCAGATAACATCCGAAGTTCTGGGAGTTCCGCTCGATGATATTACTTTCCTGGAACCTCAAACTTCCATGATCACAGACGGTGGTCCCACAGTAGCTTCCAGAGGAACAATAGTTGGTGGTAACGCTACCATTCAGGCTGCTAATATTATAAAGATAAGAATCTTTGAAATCATAAAAGACGAACTTAAAGTTTCCAAATTGGAAGAAACCGAATGGAAAAATGGATTCATTTATCGTAAAACTAAAAACCCGAAAATAAAATCTGTGAAATTTTCTGACGCTGCAGAAAAAGCATATTGGGCAGGAATTAATCTTTCTGCTTACGGCTGGTTCAAAGGTCCCGATGTGAATTGGGTAGAAGAAACAGGACAGGGCAATGCTTACTTTACTTATGTTTATGGCTGCCAGATCGTGGAAACCCGCATCGATACACACACTGGTAAAATAGAAGTAGAAAAAATAACTGCTGCTCACGATGTGGGAAAAGTTATTAACAGGATTGGTGCAGAAGGTCAGGTTTACGGCGGTATAACGCAGGGAATGGGTTACGGAATTTTGGAAGATTATAATATCCAGAACGGTGAAGTTAAGTCGCTTAATTTGGATGAATACCTAATTCCCACTATTAAAGACATCAAAGAGATTGAACCTATTCTGGTCGAGAATCCCGATATTTACGGTCCGTTCGGAGCTAAAGGTATTGGTGAGCCCACCCTGGAACTTACATCAGCAGCAATTAATAATTCTCTCAGCTTTGCTCTGGGAAAGCGTTCCTACCAGATTCCTTTAACTTTGGAACAGACATTCCTGGGAAAAAATCTGCGAAAGCCTGCCCGACAGAGCGAAGTAGTGTATGCTTCCGATAAGAAAAAGAAGTTCACTCCCCGTTTAAGTAACATTAAAACATCCTCACCACACAACCTGGAAGAAGTTCTGAGAAAATTGGCAGATGGAAAATTAAAACTTCTTGCCGGAGGAACCGATGTTGTTGTTCAGGCGCGTCATAAAACTGAATCCCTGAATTTGTTGAATATTTTCTCTCTTCCCGAATTGAAAAAGATTAAAGAAACAGGTGATAAATTAACTATCGGGGCAGCGACTACTTTCACGGAAATAATTAATAACGATATTATCAAGCGTGAATTTCCACTGCTTCTTAAAGCCTGTTCTCTGATAGGATCCACCCAGATAAGAAACCGGGCAACCATTGGCGGTAACATCGTGAATTCTGCTCCGTGTGCTGATTCTGTACCTCCTCTTATCGTTTATAAAGCAAACCTGCATTTGTGTTCTTCAAAGGGAGAACGGATCGTTCCAATTTCAAAGTTTATAGAGCGACATTATAAAACTGAAATTCAATCTGATGAAATCCTGACTGCTATCATCATCCCAAAACTTCCTGACAAAAAATATTATCATAGTTATTATCAACTTGGCAGGAGAAGTGCAGTTAATATAACCAGGATGAGCATCTGCGTGATGTTGAGTTTTGATAAAGATGATAAGATCGACGAATGCTGCATTGTGGATGGTTCGCTGTTCAGCAGATCGCAGAGAATTACTGATGTTGAGAAAGCTTTAATTGGAAAACATTTGAATGAACAAACGATAAGTGCTGCAGAAAAACCATTAGCAGAAAAGATCGAGAAAGAGATCGGTGGACGCTGGTCTGTCGAATATAAAAAACCTGTTTTTATTAATCTCTTTAAAGATGCTTTGGAAGAAATAAACCTTGAAAAAGCTTACAAACAGAGAAAATCTTCCAAGTAAGCTTTTTCAACGGTTAAAAAAGGGAGAAATAAATTGATAATAAAACTTTCCGAATGGCTTACACACAGAGATATTCCACATAAGCCTTCGGAACGGTTGGATCAAGTAAAAGAAACCGTTGAAAAGGTTCAGCAGGAAGAGAAGTCTTTTAAACCTTTCCAAGATTATAAAATTTGGAGAATAAAATGATATATCAACAAGGTGGTATTTATCACTTATTCAATAGAGGTTGTGATAAAAGAGAAATATATCTTGGAGCGAGTAATTATCGTTTCTTTCTAAAAAAGATGAAGCTTTCTAAAGATCGCTACAATGTTGATATCATTGCTTATTGCCTTATGCCAAATCACTTTCATTTATTAGTAAGACAAAATTCAAACATAACTATAGCAAAGTGGATTCAAAAAGTACTAATTGGTTACGTTCAGGCATTCAATAAACAAAATGATCGCAAAGGAACATTATTTGAAAGAGCAACAAAACCCAGATTAATTAACAAAGATGGATATCTCAGCAATATAATTCACTATATTCATTTAAATCCTGTGAAAGCGAGGTTGATTGATAATCCTGAAGATTGGTCATATTCAAGTTATAAAATCTGGAGATCAAAACTGGAAAATTCAATGATTCCCAATAAACTGAGACAAGAATTTTATTCTTCCAATGTAGAATATCAGCAGTTCTTTGAAGAATATTGGAAATCAGGATTGTGGGGAGAAGATGATTTCGAAGAATAACATATCATCAACCTTGAAAAAGCTTACAAACAGAGAAAATCTTCCAAGTAAGCTTTTTCAACGGTTAAATGACAAGAAACCGTTGAAAAGGTTCAGCAAGAAGAAAAGTCTTTTAAACCTTTTCAAGGTATAAACTGAAAGAAAATAGAGGATAAATAAATGATAAATCTGAATTTTACTGTAAATGGAAAAGATGTACAATTGGTGGTAGATGATTCCCTGCGGCTTCTGGATATTTTACGTGATGAACTGGGATTAACCGGGACAAAAGAAGGTTGTGCTGTAGGAGAATGCGGTGCCTGCACAGTGATCATGAACGGGGAAGCAGTGAATTCCTGCATGATCCTAGCTGAACAGGTTCAAAACGCAAAAGTGGAAACAGTTGAAAATCTGGAAAAGAATGAAGTTCTCTCTAAATTACAGGATGCATTCCTTGATAATGGTGCTATCCAGTGCGGATTTTGTACACCCGGTATGTTGATGAGTGCTAAAGCACTTCTGGATAAATGCCCCACACCATCCGAAGAAGAGATCAAAACTGCTTTGGAAGGAAATCTTTGCCGCTGTACGGGATATATTCCTATTTTGAACTCCGTTAAAGAAACAATAAAACGCATAAATAAATAGTATTCTTAAAGGAGCAATAATGAATATCGAAATATTGGGTGCTTTTGTTATCATTCCAAAAGAAGATACTATCCTCGTTGAAAAGAAAAATATCTACATAAAAGATGGAAAAGTCTATTATAAAAAGCCATTCGAGAAAGCAGATCGAATTATTCATGCTACGAACAAAATAATCTTCCCTGGATTAACAAACGCACATCATCATATTTATTCCACGCTTTCCAAAGGTGTTCCGTGCGATGTTCCTTTCAATGATTTTATGGGTAATTTAAAAAATCTCTGGTGGACTTTGGATCATTCTTTGAACAAAGAAGATATGGTGCTGTCTACTGCTATTGCAATGGAAGATTCTATCAAAAATGGCGTAACTGCGATCTTCGACCATCACATTTCCGGATACACAGAAAATGCGCTTTCCGATATGGCAGAAGTTTTCGATGCTTATGGGATTAGCGGGACTCTCGCATTTGAAATTTCTGATAGAAACGATGAAGAGTTCTTTCAAAAATCACTTGATGAAAACGTCCGTTTTGCCAAAGCAAACAAGGGAAAATCAGTTCAGGGAATGATAGGATTGCATGCATCATTTACGCTCAGTGATGAAAGCCTGCAGAAAATTGCTGATACAACCGAAGATTTCCCGATTCACGTTCACGTTGCGGAAGGTGAAATCGATGGAATTCAATGTCAGCAAAAATACGGGAAAGGACTTATCGAACGCTTTGATAGTTTCGGATTGGTGAGGAATAATTCACTTTTTATTCATTGCAGTAACTTAACAGAAAAGGATTTGGATCTCTTAAAGAAAAGGAATATCTTTATTGCACAAGCAGTGGATTCCAATATGAATAACGGATTGAATGTAGGAAACATTTCTAAGTTCATCGAAGCGGGACTGAAAACCACAGTAGGTACAGACGGAATGCATTCAAGCACGATGAAAGCTCTCAAAAATTCGATGATATTTACAAAATACCTAAATAAAAATTGTGATATCGGTTACCCGGAAATGAATGCTCTTTTCCTGAATAATTTCAAATTGAAACAAGCATTTGGACTT
>CBFDCX010000160.1:0-4589 GCA_965603415.1 uncultured bacterium | reverse complement strand
AGTGTATTGACTTCCAAAAAATAGAAAACCTTACCTTCGTATCTGAAATCTACTCTGGCATAAGCTTTGCAGCCGAATAGTTCAAAAATTTCCCTGGCTTGTCTCTGTATTTCCGCTGATTCCTGCTCAGTTAAATTGGCAGGAACTTCATAAACTGTATGTCCTGTTGTGTATTTATTGGTATAATCATACCATCCGTCTTTTGGTTTTATTTCCACAACGGGCAGGGCTTCTTTTCCTAAGATAGTAACGGTTAATTCCCTTCCTTCTATAAATTGTTCCAGCAGTACTTTATCACTGAATTTGAATGCCGTCGAAATTGCCTTTTCCAATTCATCTGTTTTTGTAATGATCGAAACTCCTACAGATGAACCGGAATCATTGGGCTTCACCACCATGGGAAAGCCTATTTTCTCTATGATCATATCTGAATCGATATCAAAATCTTTATAAAGTAAATAGCGCGATGGAATAGAAATACCAATATATTTTACCAGTACACCAGATATGTACTTATCCATCGAAATGGCACTTGCTCTGTAAGCCGAACCGGTAAAGGGAATTTCCTCCAGAGATAATAGAGATTGCATCCTTCCATCTTCACCTTCGGCTCCATGAAGTCCATTAAACACGATGAAAGGATTGAACTCTCGTATTGCTTTTATCATTTCAGAATAATTTTTGAAACTACTAGGATCGATTATCTTGATCTCATAGTTTCTGGATTCTAATGCTGATGCTACTTCATTGGATGTTGTTTTGGAAACTTCAGCTTCTTCCGAAAATCCACCGGCAAGAATAATAATTCTTCTATTTTTTCCCATAGGGCATTAACTCTTCATCAAATAGATTAATGTCAAGAATAATTACAAATTCGATTAAAATCATCTAAGAAACCTTCATAAGATTTTTTCGCTGCTTCCTTATTATTTATAATTATATAAGGAAAAACAGCTTTCAAAATATGAAACGCCATCACCAGTCGATGATCATGGTGTGCATCAAGTTCTACAGTTGCAGGTTTGATATTAAGAGGAAGAATTATTAAACTATCATCTACAAACATAATATTAACCCCAATATGTGAAAGTTCACTCACCAAAGCTGAGATCCTGTTGGATTCTTTATATTGCAGATGGGCTATATTTCGAAGTTGTGAAGAAAAATCAGCGAATAGAGCCAGAACAGCCAGAGTTGGCACCAGATCGGGAATATCTTTCATATCTATATCGATACCCTTTAACGAACCATGTGAAATGCATACAGATTTTGAAGATCTATTCACTTTTGCACCCATTTTTTCCAGGATAAATAGAAACTGAAAATCGGGTTGCAATGGATCACCGGAAATGCAACTTGTGCATAATTCTTTATTGCTGAGTGCACCCAATACCCAGAAATAAGCAGCGGAAGAAAAGTCCGGTTCGATTTCATAAATACCGGGATTTGCATATTTCTGCCCCGATTCAATGATGATTTTATTTTTAGTGAATTTACATTTTACTCCAAAATCACACATGATAGCTGCCGTCATTTCAATGTAAGATCGTGAAACTATCCTTCCAATAAGATTTATTGCAAGTCTTGAATTGTAAGCTGGAGCAATAAGCATCAAAGCACTTATGAACTGACTGCTGATATCTGCCTGCAGATCGATCTCTCCCCCGTTTAATTGTTGCCCCTTTATTTCAATCGGAAAACAAGTGTTTTTGATATCTGCTCCCAACTTTTGCAGCATATTGATCAGTGGTGAAATAGGTCTTTTTTTTAATTGGTCGGATATTGATATTGTGCTGTGAACATCCTTTAAAACTGCTAATCTTGCCAATAAGAAACGGAATGCTGTGCCCGAATCCTTTATATTTATTTGTATTTCATCAGAAACAGGTTCATTTGGAATAACAGTTAATGCATTTCCCTGCCGTTCAAACCCGATTCCCAATTGTTTTAAATTATCTATTAAAGTACAAATATCATTGCAATTCGAACTATTCATAATTTTCAGTGGTTTATGTAAAAATGTGCTTATTATAAGTACCCTGGCTAATATGGATTTTGAACCTTCAAGTTCTACTTTTCCACTACAATTTAGTCTATATTCCATTACTTTCTTTCCTGCAGGTTATTTTTCTGTATTCAAATTCAACTCGTCAACAAACAAATTTTTATTTTGACAATAAACACTCAAAATCATTTGTTTCGCCTTATTTTAAAAGGGAAAAATATGGCATCATTAATTGAGGTTAATAGTTTAACAAAAGAGTATAAAATGGGAAAGATCACTGTTCCTGCTTTGAACGGTGTGGATATTGATATAAACGAAGGTGAATTCGTAGCTATCATGGGACCTTCAGGTTCGGGAAAATCTACCCTGATGCACATTCTGGGCTGTCTGGATACAGCGACCCAGGGTGAATATATTTTGAATAAAGAAAAGGTGAGCCATATAAAGAAGAAGAAACTGGCATCAATACGGAACCAACGGATTGGTTTTGTTTTTCAAACATTCAATCTTCTTCCCCACCTTAATGTTCAGAAAAACGTTGAACTTCCCCTGATGTATGCCGGATACAGTAAACGCAAAAGAACCAAACTGGCAAAAAAGGTCATTGCCGAAGTGGACCTGACCGATAGACGTAAACATAAACCTTCCGAACTTTCCGGTGGTCAACGTCAGCGCGTGGCTATTGCCAGGGCTATCGTGAATAATCCTTCCATTATTCTGGCAGATGAACCTACCGGTAATCTCGATACGAATTCGGGAAGTGATATTCTTACTATTTTCTCTGAACTTAACCTGAAAGGGCATACCGTGATAATTGTAACACACGATGCTGCTGTGGCAAAAAGAGCAAATAGAGTTATCCATATTGTGGATGGTCTGATAGAAAATGGCGATATCTCTTAAAGAAAGTATAGTCTTTGGTTTTTCCGATTTCTGGTCTCGAAAGGTCAGAAGTCTGGTAACCATTATCGGAATAATTCTGGGAACCATGTCTATCATTGTTGTACTATCACTGGTTAATGGTATTAATAAACAGACCCTGCAATGGATGATGGAACGTGGTGGTCTCAGTAAAATAACTGTCCATCGTAATTGGCAATACGACAACCCGAATAAGCTCAGGAACTATTTCACCTGGAAAGAGATCAAACTCATCCGTTCTCTCATTCCGGAAGCTAAATACATGAATCCGCAAAAACGTTATTGGCTGCGGCATAGTTATGAAGATAAGGAATATAATACTTCCATCTATGGTGTGTTACCAGATTTTTCTAAAATTGAAGAGTGGGAAACTGAAGATGGACGCTTCATCAGTGAATTTGATATAAATCAATCTAACGATGTGATAGTTATCGGTACTCAGGTAAGAGATGAACTTTTTGGAAACAAAGATCCTATCGGGCAATTTATTACGGTCCATGAAAGACGGCTGCAGGTTATAGGCATAATGAAGCACCGCTATATGAAGAGCAACAATATAGGCAGTGATAATGCTCTTGGTTATCTTAACCGCAGAACCTTTGTTCCCCTGAGCACAATGATCCACAAAGGTACGGGAGATGACAATATTTCCAGCTTAGCCTTAAAAGCTCAGGATGCCGAGAGCGCTCCCGAATTAAGAAAGAAACTGGAAGCGATAATCCTTAACCTGCGGCATGGTGAGCCTGTGTTTATGATCGAATCCGCACAGGAAGAAGCAGAAGAAATGGCAGAAAACCAGAAAACATTCCAGATCATATTTTTTATAATCAGCATTATTTCACTACTGGTGGGAGGTATTGTGATAGCCAATATCATGCTGGCTTCCATCCAGGAAAGAACACGTGAGATCGGTATCAGGTTAACGGTGGGTGCCCGTAGAAGAGATATTTTTATCCAGTTCCTGGTGCAAACAGTTCTGATAACTTTTATTGGTGGGATACTGGGTACCCTGGTGGGATTATCCATCCTGAAAATGGTGAGCGGATACATAAATATAGAGTTAATTGCTGAACTAAGCATGGTATTGATAGCATTAACCGTATCGGTGGGAATAGGTTTACTTGCCGGTATTATTCCTGCCATTATGGCAAGCAAATTAAATCCTGTAGAGGCTTTGAGATATGAATAAAAAAATAATTAATTTTTTAAAAGCATTCCGCATGAATTTCAAAGAGCAGAAAGTTTACAGCCTTTCTGCTTCCCTTACGTATGTCACGTTGTTGGGATTTGTTCCCTTTATTATTTTCATTTTATTCTTCTTCCCGTCATTACCTTTCCTGAAACTTGAAACACAGATTAAAGATGCTATCATTGCCACCTTTGTGCCTGAATCTGCAGATATGATCTATCAATATATCGTGCAATTAGCCAGTAAGAAGATCCCGTTCAATCTTTTCAGCTTTGGTATCCTCATATTTACTTCCTATTCCCTCTTCAAAATAATCAACGATACTTTTGATAATATTCTAAACGTTCACGAATACAGGAAGAAAACTTTTTTCGGGGATATTGTAAAATTCTTTGGAATGACCATCTTTGGTTCACTGCTCATCTTAATACTTTTATCCACCTCTTCCCTGCCGATTATTTCCAAGTTCTACAC
>CBFDCX010000159.1:0-4594 GCA_965603415.1 uncultured bacterium | reverse complement strand
TCACAAATTTATAACTACAGGTAAGTTACAAAATATTATGCTTGACACCATAAGGGATTAGCAATTTTTCATCTTTCAAAAAATAAACTTTCAGGGAGGATAAATGATAGAAAGAAAACTTATCGAAAAGGTTATCGATAAAGCTCTTTCCAATGGTGCGGATTTCGCGGAAATATTCATGGAAGATACCTACAATTCACGCATTAACTTTTATGACAGCAAAACAAAACAAAATATTGTAGGAAAAGATTTCGGTGCCGGAGTAAGGGTTTTTTATGGAACTACAGCTATTTATGCCTATACGAACGATCTGAGTGAAAGATCTCTTCTGACTGCTGCTGATGCCGTGAGTAAGGCTGCTAAAGGCACATCTATTATTCAACCGATAGATCTTACAAAAATAGAATTCGAGAATATTCATCCCATTCAAATACCGAATAACACTGTTGCCAAAAGTGATAAGATAGATTTCATTCGAAAGATTAATGAAGCTTCCCGTAATTTCAACAAATTAATAGCGCAAGTTGATATCACCTTCCAGGAAAAAATGCAGAAAGTCCTTATTGCTAATAGTGAAGGTTTATGGGTGGAAGATAGCAGAAATTATTCTCGCGTTGCTGTTCGTTCCATTGCATCCGACGGAAAGGAAAAGCAAACCGGAGGAGAAAATCCGGGTGGACATGCCGGATATGAGTTTTTTAATAAGCTCAACCCTGCTGAATTAGGAGAAAAATCTGCTCGCATGGCAGTTACTATGCTAAAAGCCGATTATGCACCCAGTGGTAAATTACCGGTTGTTATCGATAATGGTTTCGGTGGTGTTATTTTCCATGAAGCTTGCGGTCATGCCCTGGAAACTACTTCTGTAGCTAAAGGTGCTTCTGTATTTACCGGCAAACTTGGAAAGCAGATCGCCAATCCGGTAGTTACAGCTTTTGATGACGGAACCATCCCTAATGAATGGGGAAGTGAAAACATAGATGATGAAGGAATGCCTACAAAGAAAACTGTTCTTATAGAAAATGGCATCTTGAAATCTTACATGGTAGATAAAATGGGAAGCATTAAAACCAGTTACGAACGTACCGGAAGCGGTAGAAGGCAATCTTATAAATTCGCTCCGGCTTCCAGGATGAGGAACACATTCATCGCACCGGGTAAAAGTAAATTAGAAGATTTAATCACATCTGTAGATTATGGGATTTATGCAAAAAAAATGGGTGGCGGTTCTGTAATGCCGGGTACAGGGAATTTTAACTTTGCGGTGGGAGAAGGTTATATTATTCGTAATGGAAAAATAGCGGAGCCTGTTCGTGGCGCAACTCTCATAGGAAATGGGGCAGAAGCACTAATGAAGATAAGTATGGTTGCCGATAACCTGGCAATGGCGCAGGGAATGTGCGGTTCGGTAAGTGGAAGCATTCCTGCTAATGTAGGTCAACCAGCCATTAAGATCGACGAAATAATAGTCGGTGGAAGAAAGTAGGGGGACAAGATGTACGAAAAGGAATTTAAATTCATATTCGATTACGCAAAAGATAAAGCGGACGATATTGAAATCCTGTTTTTTGCAAATAACTCATTTTCCGTGAGAATAAACAAGCAAGAGATAGAATCATTCAATTATGCAGATGCAAAAGGCATCGGTATACGCGCGATAAAAGATGGAAAAGTAGGTTATTCATATACCGAACAGCTTGAAGAAACCACATTTAAAAACATCGTAAACGAAGCACTGGAAAACGCAAAATACACCGAAGATAACGAGACAGTAATCCTGGAAAACCATCCTGCAATTGACACAAAATTAAATGTATACTCTCCAGACCTTGATAAAGTTGATGTAGCTGAAAAGATCCAATTTACCAAAGACCTGGAAAAATTCGCATTGGAAGCGGATAAACGCGTATTCAACGTGCCATATGCTTTGATGGGAAACGGTACTTCTTACTCTAAAATTGCTAACAGCAAAGGATTGGATAAAGAGGAAAAATATAATAATGCATATGCATATGTTCTTTCACTTACCCAGGAAAATGATGATAAAAGAGATGGATTGGAATTTGTCATCGGACGCGATTTTAGTAAATTCGATGCCAGGAAAATGGCAGAAAAAAGCGTGGAAAAAAGTACTTCCCTGCTGGGTGGAGAATCCATTGAGTCGGGTTCATACTTTGTAGTATTTAATAATGAAATGATGGCAACAATGCTGGCAACTTTTTCCGGTATATTCAGTGCAAAAGCAGTTCAGGAAGGCAAATCGCTCCTGAAAGGAAAACTGAATGAAACAATTGCAAATAGTAATGTAACCATTATAGACGACGCTCTTCATCCTGATGGGTTTGCTTCCAGAAGTTTTGATAGTGAAGGTTACCCATCACAAACTAATATTCTTTTAGAAAACGGAACACTTAAAACCTTCCTCCAAAATACACAGACTGCTCGCAAGGATGGCGTGAAATCTACGGGAAATGGCAACAGAACTTATAAAGGCACATTAGAAATCGCTCATTCCAATTTCTTCCTGAAAGCCGGAGAACATAAAGAAAAAGAACTTCTCGGACAGCACGATAAAACTATCGAAATAGTTGCTTTGCAGGGAATGCATTCTGGTGCAAATCCTATTTCAGGTGATTTTTCACTTTCAGGCGAAGGATTCCTGTATGAAAAAGGAAAAAGAAAACACTCTCTTAAACAATTTACTGTTTCCGGCAACATACTTAAACTCTTACAGGATGTGGAAATGATAGCAGATAATTTCAAATTCAATATGAGTTCCATTGGTGCTGCATCTGTACTGGTGAAAGAACTGGCGATAAGCGGGTAAACGTAAAAAGAACACAAGAAAAGCTTCACTAACTTGACACAAGTCCGCAGGATCTTGTGTTAAGTTGAACTACTTTAACAATAACATTTTCTTAGTGACGATCATTTCACCATTAACATTTAAATGATAAAGATAGATGCCTGAACCAACTTGGCTGCCATTGGAGTCTCTGCCATTCCAGGTTACAGAATAATGATTTTACCCTGATCCTTCGATACGAAGCTGTGCATCACTCACGATGACTGGCAAAATTTTTACTTTTTGTCCTTTAGTATTGTATATAGATAAGTTGGTTTTAAAATCTTCAAAAATGGAAAAAATAATTTTAGTTTCAGGTTTAAAAGGGTTTGGATAATTCTTTATAGGAAAATCAGCACAAATTTCAATTCTGTTTTTTATTATATGTAGTCCTGTAGATGTTACCAAGTATACATAAGAATCTTCCACATGCACGTTTTGTTCTTGACCCTCTGTTTGCAACGAATCAACTATAAATGCATTGGTAGGATCACTTATATTAATCATTCGAAGTCCCGCCAAACCATCAGCTACATAAGCATAAGAACCAGAAACATAAACCTCGTAGGCATAATGTGTATCAACCGTACCAACTATTTGTGGATTGTGGGGATTACTTATATCTATAACCACAAGTCCGCTATATGTATCAGCTACATAGGCATAAGAGCCAGAAACATAAACATTTATGGCATTTTCGGGTGTATCTACAGAACCAACAATTTCTGGACTAACGGGATCACTTATGTCTATCACGTAGAGTCCTTCCTCTTTACTTGCTACATAGGCATAAGAATCAGAAACATATATACCCCAAGAATTTCCAGGAAGCTCTACAGAAGCAATTAAAGAAAGCTTAGGATTAAATTCTTGTATGTCATTATCTGGCTCAGTAATACAACTAAACAATATAATACAAAACAGTATTAATAAAATAAATAGTTTCATTTTTCCTCCTATTTTTTCAAGTTGCTGCTAATGACAGATGTGCCACGTTACCACGTGGACACCGTGTTATGCGCATTTTTAAAGGTTGATTATGTTTAATCAAGTAAGTTGTTATCATGAAGATATTCTCTACCTTTCTGTGTTAGGGCATATCGATAACCACCAACCATGTTTATCATTAAGTATTGGGTTTCAGTTTCGGAGAATACTTTAATGAAACCGTTACTACATAACTTTGTAAAATATAATTTTGTTTTATCAGTAGAAAATGGTGATAATTTTAATAAATCTTCCTCGAACAACTTTTTATCACCTTTATATAGCAACAAGAGCTCTATCTCTTCTTTTAATGGTTTAAATGTTTGTGTTTTAGTTGATTCGTCTTCAATTATTGGAAGATGTTCATAATTGGTTGGATATGATTTTTTATTATTAACTTTATGAATATGTTCAATATTATTATCTATTTGTTTGTTATTTTCTTTACCATTGATAACACTCTTTTCTTTTTCAAATTCTAATAATTTATTTATACAGAGTTTAGCAATTTCAGCACTGTTATCATTATATGATTCGAAGATAATATTTGAGGGCAAACCAAGAATTTTTGTATCATCTAATTTGATTGGGATGAATCTGTTTTGTTTACCTCTTTCCAAAATTACATCCCATTCGAATCTTGGCCATTTTTTCTTTTTATAATGTTTTGATATAATGACAATTACTTCCTTGCTTTTTAAGAAAAGCTCTTCAAAAAAGTTTTCTCCATCTTTTCCAATTATTTGATGTTTTTCATTAGGA
>CBFDCX010000158.1:0-4621 GCA_965603415.1 uncultured bacterium | reverse complement strand
TGAGAATATGCCTGTAATTGCTATTGCTCCCGATGATGCTATCTATGAAAAGATCCTTTCCAATTTGCAGGAAGTAAAAGCCCGAAACGGTAGATTAATAGTGATAGCAACAAAAGGTGATACAAGGGTCAAAGATATTGCCGAAAGTGTGATCTATATTCCCAAAACTCTGCACACTCTGCAACCACTTCTCACGGTTATCCCGCTGCAGCTTCTTGCCTATCACGTGGCAAACCTGCGGGGACTGGATGTAGACCAGCCACGAAACCTGGCAAAAAGCGTAACCGTAGAATAAAATCATGACGGAAAAAAATCGCGAGATAATTCTGGAAGGAATTATCCTAAGAAAAGTACCATTTAGGGAAACCAGCATTATTCTAGATATTTTTACCAATAAACTGGGAATAATACCTATAATGGCAAAAGGTATAAGAAAAGAAAAGAGCAAAAACGCCGGTCTTACCGAAATTTTAAACGAGCTGGAATTAGTACTATACAAAAATCCCAGTTCGGAATGGTATATTTTCAAATCTGCTTCTTTAACCAGGGCACATCTATTTGAAGTAGATTTTAAAACAAGTGTGCTGATGCAGGCTGCTGTCGAGATCTACCGTCAACTCATCATCCCCGGAGAAGATGCAGAAAAACTTTATGAATTGTTTATAAAATACTTACAGTTCATTCCCCAAATAAAAAAAAACGGAATAGCCATCTTCTGGCGTTTTCTGCTTAGTCTTTTCAGATTGATAGGTATTGAATTCAATTCAACAACTTGCATAAATTGCGGTAATATAGGTGATTTTGTAGCTTACTTTCCCCAGAAACACGGCTTTATCTGTAAAAAATGTTTTCGTCCGGTGTATGATGATCTTGTTTTTGAAATATCCGGGAAACAGGCAGAACTGTTTTACAATATAAATCACATTGGAAATATGCTGGATGAAATAAAAATTTCAGAAAAAAACATAGATCAACTAAACAGGATATTCTTAACACATTTATCGGAGCACTTTCATAAAAAATTCCATCTGAAAAGTATAGAATTATATTAATTTCGAACTATTATTGACAAATAGTAATTACAAAATTCTCTGGAAATTAAATAATTTGCAGGAAGATAGATGAAAAAACGTGATGTAGTGAATATCATAATTTTAGTCGCTGTGATCGCATTCGGTGCTATTTCATTTGCGAATAGGACATATACCTTATCCGATACAAAATTCCTGATGGATACAATAGTAGATATCAAAATAGAAACTAAAAATAAAGATACTGAGTTTGTTATAGATGCAGCATTTGAGATAATAAATGAATACGAGAAAGTGCTTTCATTTTATGATCAAGATAGTGAACTCTGGAAATTAAATAATGCCATTACAAATAGCATGCCATTGGATGAGGATCTATTACAGATCTATTTATTAAGTGAGCAACTTTATCGGGATTCGGATTCTTTGTATGATATATCTATCGGTGCATTATCTGAACTATGGGATTTTAATAAGCTGCATATTCCTTCTGAAGATTCAATTAGAACGGCTATGAGATATGTTGGATTTGAAAAACTGATTCTTGAGGGAGTTCATTTAACCAAGCCAAAGGGAGTTAAGGTCAATTTGGGAAGCCTGGCAAAGGGTTTTATTATTGATAAGGTAGTAGAATACCTGGTTTCGGAAGGTATCGAATCCGGCTTTGTAAATGCCGGGGGAGACATGAGTATTTTCGGGCAGAAGAAGCCACTGCGAATAGGCATTCAACATCCTCGCAACAACAAGAATGAATTGATTGGTGTGCTGGATATAAAGAATAAAGCAGTAGTTACATCCGGTGATTACGAGCGGTTTTTTGAACTGGATGGAAAACGTTATCATCATATTCTTGATCCCAGAACAGGCTATCCTGCTGAAGGTACGGTTTCGGTTACTGTAGTTGCTCCAACTGCTCTTTTTGCTGATGCTTATTCAACTGCACTATTCCTGATGGAACCGGATAAAGCAATTGAATTGATCGATAGAACAAATATGCTGGAAGCTGTGATCTTTTATTTAGAAGATTCAGAAATAAAAAAACTTGAATCAGAAGGCATGAAGTATTATGTTGATTGATGTCATTCCCATGAAAATGGGAATCCATGAAAAGGAAAGAACATGAAAAACAAAATCGATATTCAAAGTCAGGAAGATAAAAGAAATATTACGATAGATAAAGTAGGTGTAAAAAATGTACGTTACCCGATAATAGTGGAAGATCGTGTAAATGGCACACAAAACACAGTAGCAGATCTTAATCTGTTCGTGGAACTACCACACCAGCACCGTGGTACACACATGAGCAGATTCCTGGAAGTATTAAATCATTTTCATAAAGAGAATTTTATCAACAAACTTCCCGAATTCTTAAAGGATCTGAAGAAAGCATTGAATGCTGATGCTTCTTATATAACAATGAATTTTCCGTATTTCATCAAGAAGAAAGCACCGGTTTCAAAAACTGAGTCATTACTTTCCTACAATTGCTTTTTTGAAGCTTCCTTGAAAAAAGATTTTCGTTTGATCATAGGAGTGGAAGTGCCTGTTACTACGCTGTGTCCCTGTTCTAAAGAGATCAGCGATTATGGAGCGCACAGCCAGCGATCGAATGTCATCGTCAAGCTTACTTTCAATAAATTCATCTGGCTGGAAGAGATCATTGAGATCATCGAATCCAGTGCCAGCAGTGAAGTATATCCGCTGCTGAAAAGAGTAGATGAAAAATATGTAACCGAAAAAGCGTATGACAATCCTGCTTTTGTAGAAGATATCGTGCGTGAAATAACACTGAAATTGCAAAAAGATGATCGAGTGGATTGGTTTCGTGTAGAATCGGAAAACCTGGAATCCATCCACAAACACAATGCGTATGCCTGTGTGGAAAGGAATAAAAAATGAATGTAACTTCTACAACACTTGATAACGATTTTAAAATAATTTTTGCCACAGATAATTCAAATCCTCTGGTCTGTTTACAGCTTTATGTTCGCATGGGCTCTGCCTGGGAAAAAAAAGAAGAAGCAGGATATTCACATTTCACTGAACACCTGGTTTTTAAATCCACCCTAAAATTTCCGCAAAATTCCATTATGGAAAGAGTTACTTTTCTGGGTGGTTCCATTAATGCCTACACAGAATATGATACCACCTGTTTCTATATTACATTACCATCTTCATTTACAAAGGAAGGCATCGAAATTCTTTCGGAATTGGCTATTCATGCCAATTTCAACAAAGAAGAATTTGCCTTTGAAAAAAAGGTGGTGATTGAAGAATTAAAACAATATAAAAACGATCCTGAAGACGCTTTTATAGAGTACATGACACAGCATTTTTTTCAGAAAAACCCCTACAGGAATCCCATTATCGGGAATCTGGAATCGATCTCAAATGCAACCTCTGAAGAATTAAAAAATTTCTATAGAAATTATCATTCTCCCGAGAATACATTCCTGGTTGTAAGCGGAGATATAAGTGAAGAGAAAGTTCTGAATGATGTTGAAAAATATTTCGGAAATTGGCAGAAAGTAAAATGTCACAAACCTCAAAAATATAAAGAAGATTTTAAAATAAAACCTGCTATTTATTCATATAAAAAGAAGATTTCCAATGATATGCTAGCTTTTGTGTTACCCGATCTTTCCGAAACCAATCCCGAGTCTTATGCTTTGTCACTGGCAATTAAAGCTTTTGCAATCGGGAAGAACTCCCAGCTTTACACAAGATTGTTCAATGAAGAGAAGCTGATAGACGGCATTAAAGTACATGCATTAAGTGGAATAAACGATGGTGCTTCCATAATTCTAATAATGCCCAAACAGAACGCAGACCTTATGAATATCTGCAATATCTTCCTGGAAGAATTGGAAATGTTCAATCGTTTTAGTTTGAATGAAATGGAGTTGGAAGATAATAAAAAAGAATTGATCTTTTACTTTCGTTATGCTTTTGAATATGTAGAGACGCTGGCTGCCAGTCTGGGCAGCGAAGAAGTTCTTACGGGATTTGAGAAATTGTTTGAATATCCTGATATTATCCGGAACTTAGAAAAAACTGATATTCAGAAAGTAATTTCAAAATATTATAATAAAAATCAGTTGAATATATTTCATTACGGAAACAGGAAATTCCCGCAGGAAAAAATTAAAAAACAACTAATATCCATCCCTGTATCTCTGATGAAAACAGTACCGCAGAAAGATTTCTTTGAAACGGAACTTGAAAATGGCATGAAGATCCTTCTAAAAAAGGTAAAGGGAAAACCCACAATTGGAATATCTCTTTCCTATGAAGCATCTCAATTAAACGAAACCAAAGAAAATCGCGGGATAAATCTGCTTACTTCCGGTTTAATGCTTTACGGAAATAATAAAAGAAACTACCAGCAGTTTTTGAATTATTGCACTTCCAACGGTATTCATTTTGGTATAAACCCGCAAATGGAAACCACCACTGTACGACTGAAATGTTTTAGTGAAATGCTGCCTGTGAGCCTGGAACTGCTTTCCGAAGTAGTGCTGAGTCCATCATTCCCAACCGATTATTTTCATAATCTGCAGCAAACTTACATAAGTAGTATAGATAGAGTG
>CBFDCX010000157.1:0-4635 GCA_965603415.1 uncultured bacterium | reverse complement strand
TGGACTTTTTGTCCCTTCAAATTGTAAATTATCAACTCCGTGTCTTCGGTGATTTCGGTGTTTAATTCAAATGATATCGTTGTAGAAGGATTGAAAGGATTGGGGTAATTGGAGAGTAATACGGGTACATTCAATAACGCTTGCTCTACATCCGATATTACTTCTGCAATGGAATATGTATAGGTAACACCACTATAGCCATTATTAGAAAAAACCAGTATCATCTGGCTATAATCTTCTGTTAATTCGGGAAGCACACCATTCCAGGTACCATTAACAATATAAGTATCAACAGTCGAAGTAATTCCTGCATTCCCGATGCGGATCGCACCCAAGATGATAGGCAAACTGGTTGTAAGATCAAGTTCCAGATTGCCATCTGCTGGATATAGACGAATATAATCGGCAGCCCAGGCGTTAACGCTGCCAGTATTTCCGGCAGGATAGGCAGAATGGGTATAAACAGCACTGAAGTTCGGCAAGTCTAGGCTTTCATAATTGTATTGCCCACTGCCAACCTCAGGATCATCCAGGAAATTAGCGATTGTCCAATTAACGAAGATTGCTTCAAAAGGAATCATATATCCATTTTCGATCAATTGATTGGTTATACCGGCAATACTGTTTGCAGGTTCAGAAACAATATCTTTGATCAAGCTATCTGCTGGTGTATCAAAATGTTCTTCCAGGTAAGTAAAAAAAAGCATAACTTTCACATAATCTGCAAATTCCTGATCCCAGAACGTAAGCGTATTGTCCGGGTTATTGGGAAACTGTACGATCGGATCGGGCAGGCCAAAATACACCATTGCCAGTTCCGAACAACCCTCATTTACCCATGTATCTTCGTTTATATCTCCCAACCAGTGGATCATATGCTGAAGTTCGTGTGCCAGAACAGATATCCTGATAGGATCGGTAGGATTTAAAGGGAAACAGGTCATATAGATCATTTCACATTCGTTACTATGCCCGGGCGGGTTCATCTGCTGGGCTTGTTGTTCCGTTACTTGATTATAGGCACTGAAATATCCATCGAACATACTTCCCATAAACGAACCGAGTTCAGAATAAAAAACTATAATTTTAGGATCGTTATCGAGTTCATCGGGAATAGGACCAAAAAGTAACTCGTCCATTTCTATTGCACCGTATTCTGTGGAATTCATTGTATAATCTTCCAGGTATGGTAATATGATATCAATATCTGCCTGATCCATATGCACGTTCCACTGATCGTCGGCAACAAAAATATAACAATGATCTCCAACAGCACGACAGGTAGACGGAACCTGTATCCAAAGTGGAGGCATCACGGTCAGATTCCAGGACCAGAAAACATTTGTATCCCCGATTTGATAATCACGTGAATTTCTGTTTGATTGATGGGTTCCCTGCCACTGTTCCGTTTGCAGTGAAATATCTCTTTTAAACTCCTCAAACTGCTCCAACACATTTGCTGAAAGCAGTAGTGTAAAAATCAAAAAACTGATTATAAAAAATAACTTTTTCCCCGAAAATCGGGATTTCGTAAAACTCAACATAATAATCTCCCTATTTTTTATTATAATTCCCAACTCTTTGGGGAATCTTTTTTTAAACTATTATCGTTTAGATTTATCTGGAACCAACACACTTTCAATCGATAAAGCTATCTTTAAAAGATATTCACGGTTATTATTGCTCAGTTTATCACTGTTCGCAATATAATCAGACAATAGCTGGAGCATAAAATGTTGTGAATGAAGATTCATATAATATTGGCTGATACTGCTGTTTTCAATTGCTCTTTTTTCTGCTTTAACTATTTCATTCTGCAGGAAAAGTATATATTTCTTAATCCTTTCATGAAGTTCATTCATAATTTCTCGATTCTTCAAATCCTGTGAATTATCAATTTTCTTATATGTATAAATAACTTCAGGTCTTATAGTTGCAAACATCATTGCAATATGCTCCTCTCTTTCATTTGGAGTCATATTTTTTGATAATTTCACATCATTTCTTATATTACTGCATTCCATTATCATATCAAGAAGAAACTGTCTGTATGTACTAATGCCATTAATAGTGTCTTCCGGTAATTGTTTTGATACATCATCAAACATGACCATGATATCGATAGTTTCAAGAACATTCAAATCGAGATTCACTAGATATTGTTTATTTTTTATGTTCTGTTCGTCAGAAATATTATTCGCATAAAGGAGACTTAAGAACATAACTAATATTATTATTATTTTTAATCTTTTCATACTTAATTTTTATCCTAATTCAAAGCCAGTGTGAAGTGCATTCACTGCTTTGTTTTCCTGTTCTTTATCCACCAGGCAGGAAATGGTTGTGTGTGAATCCGTACAACCATGGATCGTGATCTGATTCTTGTTGAGTATTTCCACTATCTTAGCCATGATGCCGGGGAGTCCTGACATCCCCGAACCAACGACTGAGATTTTGGAATAGTTTTTTTTCAGTTCAAAATTGAAGCGATTTTCCCGCAGCAGGTTTTCAGTTTCCATTTTGTTTTCGGAGTTAATAATAAATGTTATCTGATCTGGCTTTATATCGATAAAATCGACACTTATATTCACTTCAGCTAAAATCCGGAAGACTTTTAAACCGGTTTCATAATCACCGTGTTTCTCAGGGTAGATCTTTACATAACAGATATTGTTCCTGTTTATTATTCCAGTTACCTGACGGTCGCTTTTAATATGATGGATCATCGTTCCTTTGTTACCATCTTTTGTTGATCTTATCACAAGCGGAATGCTATTATTTGATGCTATTTCCACAGCACGGGGATGAATAACTTCTGCCCCTTTATAGGCAAGTTCTACCGCTTCATCGTAACTGGCATATTCCAATAAACGTGCTTTCTCTACTATTTTGGGATTAGCAGACATAATTCCTTTTACATCGGAATATATTTCTATCAGTTCTGCTTTCAAAGCAACAGCCAGAACGCTGGCAGTTGTATCGCTGCCACCTCTTCCCAGGGTTGTGATATCTCCATTTTCGTTAATACCCTGGAAACCAGTAACAACCGGTATAATATTTTCTTCCAGGAATTCATGAATTCTAACTGGGATAACTTTTTTCACATGGCAATTTCCAAATTTGTCATCGGTAATAATACCGGCTTGTGCTCCAGTTAGTGTTGCTGCTTGAGTACCCAAATTGTTAAGAGTGTGAACCATAATTGTAGCAGAAATTAATTCACCACAAGAAAGAAGTAAATCTTTTTCACGGGGATGAATATCTTTATTAGTATTCAATGCAAGTAATAATAAGGTATCGGTGGCATAGGGACTACCCTTGCGCCCCATAGCTGAAACAACAACAACGGGTTTAAATCCTTCTTTCACTTTATGTAGAACGTGTTGAGCAGCTTTTTTCCTGAGTTCTTTAGTCTGCAGAGAAGTGCCACCGAATTTCTGAACAACTATCCTCATTAACCCTCTTTTGATTCGAGCAATAGTTCAGCGATCTGAACAGCATTAAGTGCAGCACCCTTGCGCAGATTATTGGCCACGATCCACATATTGATGCCGTTTTTCACTGCCAGATCTTTGCGCAATCGACCGATCATAACTTCATCGTAAATTTCGCTCATTATTGCCAGAGGATATTTGGCATTACGAATATCATCCACCAGTTTAATGCCGGGCATTTTCAGATAGATCTGCTTTAAAGATCTTATATCCATGATTTTTTTCGTTTCTATATAAACCGATTCGGAATGACCATACAGAATAGGAACACGTGCGCATGTAGTAGTTATCTTTATTTTCTCATCGTGCATGATCTTTTTAGTTTCGTGTATCATTTTCATTTCTTCACGGGTGAAAGCATTATTTTCAAATTCATCGATTTGCGGCAGGATGTTAAAAGCTATTTGATGCGGATATACTTCACGTTCTATCTTCTTTTTATTCAAGACAGCTTTAGTTTGTTTCATCAGTTCATCGATAGCTTTTTTCCCGGTTCCCGAAACTGATTGATAAGTACTGACGATGATCCTCTTAATTCCAGCTTTATCGTAAACAGGTTTAAGGGCAACCACAAGCTGGATTGTGGAGCAATTTGGATTGGCAATAATGCCATTGTGTTTGAAAGCATCCTGAGGATTAACTTCCGGTACAACCAGAG
Source organism: uncultured bacterium (assembly GCA_965603415.1). Lineage (GTDB taxonomy): Bacteria > Cloacimonadota > Cloacimonadia > Cloacimonadales > TCS61 > JACNIV01. Next base: position 483 of record CBFDCX010000157.1, on the reverse strand, counting down.
GAACCTGGTTATCCATGCGGAAAGCACTGCTGTTATCGATGGCCACTGCACCCGCTTTAACTGCAAACGAAGCATACTTCTTGCTGATAGAACTTCCGGCACTGAAAAGTGCATAATCGATGTTCTTGAAACTGTTTTTTGTTAATTCTTTTACTTCGATCTTTTTATTATTGAATTTAAGATATTCACCTGAGGATTTTTGGGAAGCCAGCAGTACAAGGTCTGCAACGGGAAAATTTCTTTCTTCCAGCACTTTCACCATTTCTCTGCCTACAGCGCCGGTTGCACCGACTACAGCCACATTAACTTCGCTCAAATTTCCTTCCCCTGCAAAAAAGCAAGACGGACTTCTACTTATCCTGTCTTGTTTATGTCATTTATCTCATTGATTCTTTAATAACCTGAGCCAGCCGTTTCACGCCTTCTTCGTTCTGGTCTTTTGACGCATAAGAAAAATTCATCCGCATAGTGTTCTTACCGCTA
>CBFDCX010000156.1:0-4701 GCA_965603415.1 uncultured bacterium | reverse complement strand
TCTGTTGGGTCAGAATGTGAATTCCTACAATTATAAAGGCATTGATTTTGCAGAACTACTGCGAAGAGTGAATAAAATTGAAACGATAAAACGGATCAGATTTGTAACATCTCATCCCAAAGATCTTTCCGATGAAGTGATAGAAGTTATGGCGAATTCCGAAAAAGTATGCGAACATCTGCATCTGGCAATGCAATCCGGTGATGATGAGATACTTCGCCGCATGAATAGAGGATATACAGCAGAACATTTTTATAACATCGTTCAAAAACTCCGTAAAGCTATGCCGGAGATTGCCATTACCACCGATGTTATTGCCGGCTTTCCAGGAGAGACACAAGCACAATTCCAACGCACGTATAACCTGATTAAAAAAATAAAATTCGATTATGCATTTACTTTTAAGTATTCACCACGTGAAGGAACAAAAGCTGCAGAATTCAACGACCATATTCCTGAAGAAACTCGTTTAGATAGGTTGCAGCAACTAATTAATTTACAACAAGATATAACCTCAAAAAAATATAAAGATCAGATCGGAAAAATTAAAGAGATCTATGTAGAAAAAATAAGTAAAAAAGCTAAAGATGAGCTGGCAGGAAAAAGCAGAGATTTCAAGATAACGGTCTTCAAAGGCGATAAATCGCTCATCGATACATTCGTTAATGTTAAGATTACTGATGCAGTGGGGTGGACGTTGAAGGGGAAAGAAGTATGAATAGAATAATTCAACATTTTCAAGCCTGGTTTGATCATGAAACAGCGTTGATCAATAATCCTAATCCGCTTCTGGTATTGGCTGTGATACTTGTGGTAGGGTATATCTGTTCCAGATTAGCCCGTAAGCTCCATATCCCGGTTGTAACAGCTCAAATCGCCGGTGGGGTAATACTAGGCAAATATGTTCTTAATCTCTTCAGAGCGGACGCATTTGCGGGCTTTGGTGCAATTACCAACTTCGCTTTGGGATTCATCGGGCTTACCATTGGAAGTCACTTGAATTTCAGAAAACTCCATAATGCCGGCAGAAGAATTACTTTAATAACCTTAGCTGATGTTGTCATTACACCCATAGTGGTTTTTTGCAGCTTACATTATATCATTCATTTATCACTCGAGATCAGCCTTCTTATTGCAGCTATATCTATAACCACCGCTCCCGGTTCCACCTTGCATATTATCCAGGAAAAACGGGGGAAAGGCATTTTAACCAAAACCATCCTGGCTGTTGTTGCTTTGAACAATGTACTCACAATACTGGTTTTTTACGGTGTTTATTATTTCCTTTTTTATAAAGCGGAATTTAATCAATTCGATGCTGTACATACGTTTTTACAACCATTATTGCTTCTTCTGGAATCTATCATTATAGGAGGAGCAGTAGGATTTGCACTGATATTTTTTACCGAGAAGAGGAAGATACGGATATCTTTCCTGGCAACTGTTATACTGGCTGTGATTATTACGGTGGGGACATCAGAATTACTACATCTTTCGGGTATTTTGTCCAGTTTGATACTAGGAATTGTTATCACAAATTATTCCAAATACAAAGCTACACTATTTGGTGCGTTCAAAGATATCGAGATAGAAGTATTCACTCTATTCTTTGTATTAGCTGGAACACATCTCGATCTGCAAGCTGTTCAAATGGCTGGAATCGCCGGTATAGCTCTCATAATTTCCCGTTTGATAGGGAAGACCTTTGCCCCCACGATCGGTGCTTACCTGGCAGGATCTACCCAAACAATTAAGAGATGGATTGGTATTTCACTATACCCAATCGCCGGTGTGGCTATTGGTTTGGTGTTATTAATAGAAAACAACGCTTTTCTTAGTATTTATTCTACAGAAATAACCGCCATTATTTTAACAGCTGTAGTTGTAAATGAGCTCTTGGGACCGATCTTTACTGGTCTGGCAATAAAAAAATCCGGTGAAGAACATAAGAACAGGATGCGGCTGATGGATTTTCTGCAGGAAGAATTTATAAAAATAAACCTGGATGCAAGAGATAAGTGGGATGCCCTGGACCAAATGGCTCAATTCCTCTTTAAAACACATAAAATAATAGAGTTAACACTTCCCGAACTGAAAGAATCTATTTATAACCGGGAAAAAGAGATCTCTACCGGAATAGGGTATAACCTGGCTATTCCGCATGCTATCGTAGAAGGCGGACCCAAAATACGAGGTGTTATTGGCATTTCAAAGACCGGTATACCGTTTGAATCTATTGATGATAAGCCTGTTAACATTGTTTTCTTATTGGCTACACCCAGGAAGAATTATGATCTTCATCTTCATGTTCTGGCTAATATTGCCAAAATTTTCGGTCATCATCCGCATATTAAAGACAATATAATTAATGCCAAATCTCCGGAAGAGGTATTTGAGATACTACAGGCAGAAGAAGTGGAAGAACTGAATCCATTCTTTGAAGACTAATTTGTTTTTAATTGTCTTTTCTTTAATTCTCACAGATTTTAATAACTATGTAATATCAAAACACATTTTTTTCTTTTTCCATATCTTAGAATCGATATTTGGAACTTTGATCTTTTCTAATAAGATTTTTAACAATTCAAAGAAAAGAATCCGGGAGAGAGGATCATACATGCGAAATACACTACCTCTGATAATATACATTATGTAAACTTGCGATACTGAGTTTAACCTCTATCGTGGTATGTGGTTATGGAATGCAGCATTGTTTACATTTTTTTATATTTTTTATAAAGTTTGTTTTGAGTAATGATCTCCTCTATTTGAATCTCTCTGTATGTGATTTGATTTATATCAATTTTGTCTTAAGCTCCAAAATACAGTCTCAGACGAACGAAAAGAAAAAGTTGAGTAGAAACACATTTGAAATGAAAAATAACGGGATATTAAGTATTTGAAGCTTACAGATTAGAATATTCTTCTTCATAATAAGTAAGAAACTTTCCGAAACTTACTTTCTAAGGAATTCTATGTGAGAAGTTTCGTAAAGTTACTTAACAAACCCGGATCTTCCCTATGTTAATGATTGATATAGTTGTTTATATGCTTAAACGGTCTAGAATTGATTAAGATATTCTGACATTTTCCTATTCTTGATTTAATTTACTCAATCTATTCATTTCTCTTTTTCTGGTAGTTTCATCGAGGATCTTCTTGCGCATTCTAATGTTTTGCGGAGTTACTTCCAATAATTCATCATCATTGATATATTCCAGAGCTTGTTCCAAACTGAATTGTCTGGGCGGCGCAAGTTTAATGGCATCATCAGAACCAGCAGCACGCACATTTGTGAGTTTTTTACCTCTCACCACATTCAATACCAGATCATTTTCACGTGAATGCTCTCCAACTATCATTCCGGCATAAACCTCCACAACCGGTCCAATGAACAGAATTCCACGAGCCTGGAAATTGAACAATGAATATCCTGTAGATGTACCATTTTCCATAGCGATGAGGACACCGCGGCTTTTCTTATCCAGATCACCTTTGTAATATTCATATTCATAAAAACTATGATTGATGATACCAGTTCCACGAGTCGTGGTGAGAAATTCGTTCCTGAAACCAATTAAACCGCGAGCAGGAACTTTATACTCCAGGCGTGTGTAGCCATCATTCCCCGGAGTCATATTCAGCATTTCACCTTTTCTGGTGCCCAGCATTTCGATAACTATTCCCATAAATTCATCAGCCACATCGATAACTGCAAGTTCGATAGGTTCTGTACGTTTCCCCTCAAGCTGACGATAAATAACTTTGGGTCTGGAAACCTGGAATTCAAAACCTTCACGCCGCATGTTCTCTATGAGAATAGAAAGTTGAAGCTCACCACGTCCTTTTACAATAAACTCATCTGCGTTTTCGGTAGGTTCAACCACGATACTCACGTTGGTTTGCAGTTCTTTTTGCAATCTATCCCAGATATTTCTGGAAGTTACATATTTCCCATCTTTTCCAGCAAAAGGAGAATCATTAACTCTAAATGTCATTGAAAGTGTAGGAGCATCTATTTCAATAATTGGAAGTGGTTTGGGATTTTCTTTGCAGGCTGCCGTCTCACCCACATCGACCCGTTCCATTCCAGCTAAAGAAACAATATCACCGGCAACTGCTTCTTTTATTTCTTTTTTTTGTAATCCTTCATATTGGAAAATTTTGGTAATTCGATAGAGTAATCTTTCGCCATCACGTTTTAACAATACAATTTCTTCACCCTGGCTCACTGTTCCGTTTGTTATTTTTCCCGTTCCTATTTTTCCCAAATAATTATCATATTCGATCGCAGAAACTAACATTTGGAAAGGTTTAGATTCATCACCTTCTGAATCCTTCACTTTGTGGATGATCGTCTCAAATAATGGAATCAGATCATCATTTTTATCTTCCACCTCATACCTGGCATAACCATCTTTACCGGAAGCATAAAGAACCGGAAAATCTAATTGAGCATCATTGGCATTTAGTTCTACGAATAGATCGAACACCATTTCAAGTACATCGGCAGGTCGCGCATTGGGTCTGTCTATTTTATTGATGATCACAATTGGATTCAAACCTAATTCCAGGGATTTTTTAAGCACATATTTTGTCTGCGGCATCGGTCCTTCAAAAGCGTCCACCAATAACAGAACAGCATCCACCATTTTCATGATGCGTTGAACTTCACCACCAAAATCGGCATGACCGGGTGTA
>CBFDCX010000155.1:0-4811 GCA_965603415.1 uncultured bacterium | reverse complement strand
GTTTAATTAAAAGGTCTATCAATTCGTCACTATGTTTGGCATCCAGGTTTCCTGTAGGTTCATCGGCAAAGATGATCTCGGGTGAATTTATCAAAGCCCTGGCAACTGCAACTCTCTGCTGTTCCCCGCCGCTCAACTGGTTTGGATAATGATCTCTACGGTCAAATATATCCAGTGCTTTCAATAATTTCTGTGCTTCTTCCAGACTCTTTTTGAAATTCCTGGAAGCAAGGAACATGGGCATTGCTACATTTTCTTCAGCTGTGAAATCTTCCAGCAGGTAATGGAACTGAAAAACAAAACCCACTGTTTTATTGCGAAATTCACTAATATTACGATCTTTCATTTCTATCTTTTTATTTGAATAATAAATTGCTCCATTATCCGGTTTATCAAGCATTCCCATAAGATGAAGTAAAGTGCTTTTCCCGCTACCCGATTCACCCGTAATCGCTATCATGTCTCCAGTTTCCACTTCCAGATTTACATCTTTTAATACTTCCAATCTGCCTGCTGCTTCCTGATAACTTTTACTTAAATTTTTTACTTTTAACAAACTCACCAAACAACTCCTGTTTACGAATTTCTCAATATATCCGTTATCTCTAATTTTGCTATATTTTTCAGCGGGATAACTGAAGCAAAAAATACAATGAACAGCGATACAAAGAAGATAATAACCCAACTGATGAGACTGAATTCCACATTAATTTTATCCAGGAAATATACATCACCTTTAAGCATAAAAAAAGTCTGCCAGCTTAGAAACTCGGCAATTAGAACACCCAGTATCTGCCCTAAACTTACAGCCATTATTGCAATTATAAGGGTTTTTCCAATAAAGATCTTCTGCAATATTTTGTTTGTAGCACCAAAGGCTTTTAAGATACCCAATTCCTTACGCTTTTCTATGATGGAAGTGGAAACAGAAGTCACTACATTGAACGATGCTACCAATATCAGGAAACTGAGAATCAGGAATATCACCCATTTTTCTACTTTGAGAAGCGAAAAAAGATTACCGTTAAAGTCTATCCATGAACTGAACTGGTAACGATGTTCTAATTCCTGTTCCCAGTGATATGCCAGGTAGTCTGCCCGTTCGATCTGCTCTGGTTTCAATTTTATTTCCAGCATAGTATATTCATCCTGTAAAGAATTGAATTCCGCCAATGTTTCTATATTCAGGAAAACATACTTACTGTCATATTCATACATTCCGGAACGGTACAATCCCACCACCTTGAATTCCTGCTGTTTTGGCTTCATGCCCAGGGGAGTTATTTTGGAGTTCATAGAACTTACCAGTTTAAATGAATCCCCGATGTTTACTCCCAGTTCCTTTGCAATACGATAACCCAGTACAGCATCACTGGATTTTTCTAATTTATAACTGCCTTTAAAAACAAATTTTCTATATGAAGTTGGCTGCTTATCCTGCTCCCAATCTATACCTCGAATAATAGCACCTTTTACCTTGCTTTCATTGGAAGCCATGGCTTGAGTTATAATAACTGCGGCAGAATTATCTACTTCGGGACGGGAAGCTAAGAAACCGGATATTTCTGTTACGTTTTTTTCCTGTAAGTTTCCATTCGTACTGTTAAAAACATAAATATGTGAATTAACACCAAGAATAGTCTTTTTCAATACGGTTTCATAACCCTCAAAAATAGAGAGAGCAACAGTGAGCGTGGCAACAGATACAATGATGCCAACTACCATGAAGATGGAATCAAATCTCAACCATTCCTTTTTTGGCGAAGATATGTATTTTTTTAAAAAATATAATATAATCTTATTCATTTTGGTTTATGTTTAATTAACAAGAATTTCTGTCAATATTTGTCTCTTTCATACCAAGTTAAAATAATGCTTGCCATCGCACGGTTATTTTCTATTATTTGAATGTATTATTTTGATGTTTAGAGTATTATTTTTAATTTCGAAATGTAATATATTTGGGTATTCTGGAATAGATATTGCAGGAATAATAATCGGAAATGGCTTTATTTGGAATAGTTGAAAATATTAATTGGAGAAACAATGAAGATTTGTAAATTTTTTATATTATTATTTTTAATTTTTTTCTGTTCTTCCTATTCATTCACACAAAACCGCGAAGTGATCATAGAGAATTTCGAAAGTGGTTCAATAACATTATATTCTTATCCGGATGAAGATCTGGAGCCAGATGCCTGGGAATTGGATTCTATCAACACAGCTTCACCCGAATCGCAATACTCCCTTAAATTGTACGGCAATACCTGGAAGATCGAAGATATTTCTCCTGTAATTGTTAATTCCGGTGACGTTTGGCAGGTTTCTTCTTATGTAGAAAATATGGGAGAGATCCACAGCTTTGGCGTGATGGATAATGAAAATGTGCTGCGTTATTCTCTGGCTGGAACCCAAGAACTGAATATAGAAGAATGGGTTACAGTCAATCAGGGAGCGTTTCCATACCAGGAATGGAACAACTTTATGCTTCCTGTTGCAGATGACTGGTTTGCCTGGTATGATTATTATCCAGTGATCACCAGTATAGTTTTCATAAACGATAACGATGCCGGTTCAGGTATAGTTTATTTTGATGATGTGATAAATATTACAGAAGATCTACCGGTTCCTCCGGAAGTAGAGATAAGTTACAATATTGGACAAATTTATCGCAGACAGAACGGAAACCGCAGTGTTGATGTCCAGTTTTTCAGTGAAGTAACCGACCCCGACAGCGAAGAACATCTTTATTTCTGGAACTTTGGCGACGACTCCACCAGCACAGCTCAAGACCCTTTTCATACTTTCCTGGTAGAAGATGATCACGATTATACTGTTCTACTGCAAGTGGTCGATGATACAGATCTTTGGGGGCAGGATGTATGTCAGATCGAAGTGGATGAAGGTGCTACTTCTTTTCCGATAACCATGAATTTTGTTGGTGATATTATGCTGGCACGCGGGTATGAACAAAGTATTATTCCCAATCTGGGTGTGGAAGCTATCTTTGAACCTACACTTCCCATATTAGGTGATGCAGCGGATATTACTGTTGCAAATCTGGAATGCCCACTTACCACACATACAACCCACCATCCTACAAAAGCAATTTACTTCAAAGGTTCACCGGAAAATGTAACTGGGCTGGTTTATGCTGGTATCGACATTGTTACTCTTGCGAATAACCATATTATTGATTATATGCTGGAAGGCATGCAGGAAACACAGGTTGTTCTGGATAGTTTTGGAGTGCTTTATTCAGGTGCAGGAGCAGATTCCTATGAAGCTTATTTACCCCTTTATTATTCTAAGTCCGGTGTGAATATTGCCTTCCTTGCTTCATGTGATAGAACAGGGCAATACAACAACTGTCAACCGTATTTGAATGCAGGTTACAATAAACCCGGTTTTGCATATATGACGCCATATTATGTTCTACAGCAAATCCAAAGTGTAGAAGATTATGCTGACTTGATTGTGGTAAATACACATTCCGGTAGTGAATATTCCACAGCTCCCGGTGCGAACTACGATTTTGTAGATGTTTTTGCAGGTTGGGATGAAAAAGATTTTGCAGAAGATGAGGATTACACCCCGCGCATCGATATTCCCCACATGTGGGATATCGAGATCAGGCATCATTTTATAGATTCCGGTGCAGATATAGTTATCTGTCATCATCCGCATGTGATACAGGGACTCGAGATCTATAATGGAAAACTTATTGTCCATTCACTCGGGAATTTTGCTTTTGATCTGAATTATTTTGAGACCTTCCCATCTATGATCCTGAATACAAAGATAAATCAGGATGGATTTTGTGAATATTCCATTAAGCCGGTATATATCGACGATTACATTCCAAGACCGGCAGAAGGAGAACTTGGTATTCACATGCTGGATTACATAGCAATGAAATCAAAAGAACAAAATACATATCTTCATGTAGATCGGAATGAAGTGTCTGCAATAGTAATAATAGATACCCTGACCATGTTAGTAAACAACGAGCAGTATCAGCAGCAACTCCTTTATGATTTTGAGAATGGTTACAGTATTTCGCAGCCGCTTCTCCTTCCAAGGCAGGGAAATATTTCTCAGATCGACTTCATTTTGCCCTATTCAAATTATGAATTCCGGTTAGGACGGGAACTGGTATGGTTTGGTAACTTCGAAAATGAAGGTGCATCCACATGGAATGTAAATAGTAACGATGAATGGTTAGATAACACGGTTTCCTATGAAGGAGAATATTCGTTACGTCATAGAAGATTTCCTGATTCAGGTGATAATATAATCACAAATTTTGAGAACAGGATAAGAAGATATTCCGATGGAAATTATTCTCTGCACGGTTTTATAAAAACGCAAAATGGAGCAGGAGTTACAATTCAAGCAAGATATTACCAAAATCGAACTGGTGCTACTCTTCTGGATATCGAAGACGTGGGATTGCCAGTAACGGGAGATCTGGACTGGACTTATTTCCAAAAGGAATTAACTCTACCGGGAGGGACAAATTACTTCGATATATGTTCCAGTAGCGATTGCCCTGCTATTGGTGAAGCATTTTCCTGGTTCGATAATGTTGGATTGATAGAATGGTCAGAATGGGAAACGATTGATAATTTTCCAGTTGCTATTATAAATCCCAATTATTATTATTACCTGCAAGCACGAACAATTGATCTTCTTGAATCCGGCACTATAACTTTTACCGAAACAAACTACGGCAACTATCAGGTTGAATATGATAACAATACTTTATCAGTTCTGCTTGCAGCCAGTCTGAAAGGTAATTACCCTAACCC